>NZ_AUCX01000017.1 GCF_000429985.1 Maridesulfovibrio bastinii DSM 16055 | reverse complement strand
CAAGAAACCAGCGATAAGCCATATTGACTTGTATTTCTTTGACAAGACGCCTCTCACTGCGAATTCCAAATATATACCCAATAAATAACATCTTAAAAAGAACAACTGGATCAATTGCTGGACGACCATTGTTATCACAGTAAAGATGCTTGGTCTTCTCTCGAATAAATGAAAAGTCGATAAACTTATTTATTTTTCGAAGTAAATGGTTTTCAGGAACCAGCTCTTCAATTGTTACTAGCTCAACAGTGACTTGCTTTTGATCAGATTTTTTTAACATGCAAATAATATAAAAAAGTCCCCGCCAAAAGGCGAGGACTTTGTCATCAATCTGAGCCGCCCCTTATAATAAGGAGCGGCTTTGCTTGTTTTGGTGTTCAGGATGGATTTATTCTGAACAGAATTAATATGTTGAAGTTCTGTTAATCTTCTTTTGCTTTGTTGTGTTCCTCAATTACTTTTTCTGCAATCTGAGAAGGGCATTCTTCATAGTGGGAGAATTCCATAGTAAAAGTGCCCTGACCTCCGGTCATGGATCTCAGGTCCGGAGCATATTGCAGAACTTCCGACATCGGTACATGCGCTCTTATTTCGGTGACCCCACCGCTTGAATCCGAGCCGAGAACTTTACCCCGGCGACTGGAAAGGTCACCGATAATATCGCCCATAAACTGGTCGGGAACCTCTACCGTTACAGTCATAAGAGGCTCAAGGAGGGTTACTTTGGCTGACTCGCAGGCTTTTTTGAAAGCCATTGATCCGGCAACCTTGAAAGCCATTTCCGATGAATCGACAGAGTGGTATGAACCGTCATACAGGGTGACCTTGAAGTCGATGATAGGTGCTCCGGCCAGAAAACCGCGTCCGGCAGCTTCTTTTATTCCTTTATCAACCGCAGGAATGTATTGACGCGGTATAACTCCGCCAACGATTGCATCGACAAATTCATAGCCTTCACCTTTCGGCAGAGGTTCGATTTTAATCCAGCAGTCACCGAACTGTCCGCGCCCGCCCGACTGTTTTTTATATCTTCCCTGTACTTCAGCCGTTCCTTTGATAGTTTCACGGTATGGTACTTTCGGGGTTTTCAGTATGATATCAACTTTGTAGCGGCGTTTGGCCTTTTCAACAGAAACTTCGATATGGTTCTGCCCCATTCCAGAAAGCAGAATGTCTCCAGACTCTTCATCACGGGCAAGGGTGAGATTTATATCTTCTGTCAAAAGTTTCTGGATTGCCTGAAAAACTTTATCCTCATCGCCTTTTTCCGCAGGAGACAAGGCAAAAGTAATTAGTTGCGGGGCCAGACTTGGTTTTTCCAGTACAAAAGGATTTTTTTCATCACAAAGAGTATCACCGGAAGAAGTATCTTTTAATTTTGAAAGAGTGATGATGGCTCCGGGACCGAGTTCACCCTTAGCGGGAATCTGTTCTTTGCCCTGCATGAACATAATGTTTCCCAGCCGTTCTTTTCCGTCTTTTGACGGATTGACCAGCGGAAGATCTCCTTTGATGGTACCGGATAGAACTCTGCATATTGATAGCTGGCCTGCAAAAGGGTCTGCAATTGTTTTAAAGACGAAACAGGCCACCGGAGCTTCAGGATCTGATGCACGGCTTTCCCCGTTTTGACCTTCCCAGTCAGGGTGTTCCAGAGGAGATGGAAGGTATTGCTGAATGACGTCCAGCAATAGGTTTGCACCTTTATTTTCAATTCCCGAACCGATGCAGACAGGAAAAATTTCTCTATTTTTAATACCGTTCAACAATCCGCTGTTTATTTCTTCATTGGAAAGCTCACCTTCTTCAAGGTATTTTTCCATGAGATCTTCATCACTTTCAGCGATGTTTTCGATCATTGTTTCACGCAGTATTTCAACCTCTTCAACTATATCTCCGGGAATTTCCCCTTTGGAGACAGAGCCGTCTTCATCAAAATACCATGCCTGCATAGCCAGTATATCAACTATTCCTCTGAAATTTTCCTGATTTCCTATGGGGTATTGAAGAAGGACGGGACGAACTCCAAGTGAGGTATTGATACTGTTCAGCGCAGCATCAAAGTCGGCGCGATCGCGGTCCATTTTGGTAATAAAAATAATGGTGGGCAGGGCTGCTCTTTCAACAGCTTTCCATGCTCTGCGGGAGAGCGGCTTGACTCCGTCAACGGCATCGATAATAAATACCACTCCGTCTGCTGCTTTCAGAGTGTATGGCAGGTCGCCGTTAAAGTTGAAGTCACCGGGAGTATCTATCAGAAAGTGATCGTTTTTCTTCCACTTGAAATTTGCAAAACCCGGCTGAATAGAACCTCGGCGTTTTATTTCTTCAGGTTCAGTATCCAGAGTGGTTGTGCCTTCTTCGATCTTTCCGAGACGGTTCGTAACCCCGGCGTTGAAGAGGATCATTTCTGCCACAGAGGTTTTGCCACAACCTCCGTGGCCGACTAGAGCGTACGTTCTTTGGGATTTCAAGGCTTCCGACATTAAACAACTCCATTTATCTGATTGTTTATCCAGCCTGAACGGTATATTCACCCGTCCCTGTACATTAAAGAGCAGCCTGTAAAAAAAATTACAAGATTAAAATTTATAGGAATAGCTTTGCTATCATGTCAAGACGTATCGTGAAATAGATTGAGTGGCAGGTACTTGTTAAAATTTAAAAAACAGCCTCCGGCTGATGGAGCATACAAGGTGGAAAATTCCCCATTGAATGTTATAGATCCTGCGAAAGCTGATATAAATACCGACTGCATTTTATGGCCTCAACAGCCTGATGAAAATTTTCTCAGGTCTATTTCTGAATATGGACAGTTATGCCCTGTGATTGCTTTGGAACAGGATGGACGTTTCAGAATTGTCGCCGGATATAAGAGAACTCTTGCAGCATTAAAATTGGGGATTGAGCTGAATGTTATTGTTATAGAAGCTGATCCTGTTAAGTGCGGATTGATTTATATGCAGGAAAATTCCGGACGGGCTTTAAATGATGCCATGCGTCTTTCAGCTTTCAGATATTTTTCAAAGATCAGCGATGTTAATTTCATTAAAGACGAAGTGGCTCCCATGCTTGGGATTAAAGCCAGATCAAAGGATATGAAATTATGGCTGGCGTGGCTTGAATTGCCTGAGGAATTTGATTCACTTCTTGTTTCAGGCAGCTTACCCCTTGCTGTCGCGCCAATTCTAAAATCATTTTCATCTGAAGAGCGCAGCACGGTTAAACCATTTTTTGAAAATATGGGCTGGTCGCGGTCCAATGCCGTTAATTTTTTGACATGGCTTTATGAGTTCTCAAAATACAGCGGCAAAAGTATCTCAGAGCTTATAAAAGAAAATAATATTTTACCGCGGACTGAAGATGAAAATCCCAAGGACGCCGTGTCCCGTCTTACCGCACAGGCAAAGAGTATTCGTTATCCGCATCTTTCCAGCCTTGAATCCGAGTTCAGTAGCCTGTCTTCAGCTATTATTTCGGGAACCTGGTGGAAGATAAATTCCACAGCTAATTTTGAAAGCGGTGATTCGGAAATATCATTCCGCATTCGTTCCCGTAGTGATCTTGAAAAAGCTTTGGCGACATTAAATGGTGTTGCGGCTTCTTCTGACTGGGAGAAACTCTGGAATCTGGGGCGGGAGGATTGATTATGAACGAATTCAAACTGCCGGAGCATTTAAAAAAAATTGAGAGAATATTTGTTGATTCATCAATGATGAATTCCCCGCTGGCCTTGCGCGTGGCTTCAAGACTTCCTGAACTTCCGCTTGAACCGGTTGAGACTGATGACGGTGGTCTGCCTGAAGTTATGAAAAATCTTGAAGGGGATGCGCAGTACCTTTATCTCAAAGAATATAAAGGTAAATTTTTACGTTTCTGTCCCGGAACAAGATACTATCATTGTTGTGGTTACCAAATAATACATATCGGTGAAAATTGTCCTCTTGCGTGTTCATACTGTATTTTGCAGGCATATTTTCAGGACCGCATAATGAAAGTCTGGGCGAATCAGAATGATCTTTTTGATGAACTTGGAAAATCATTTTCAGCCGAACCGGGTAAAAGATTCAGAGTCGGGACCGGGGAGTATACAGACTCTCTGGCATTGGAATCTCTCACAGGGTACAGCAACGATCTTACGACTTTTCTTGAATCATATCCCAATGTCTGCCTTGAACTTAAATCTAAAATTATTGATCTTTCGTGGATGGAAAATTTGACCCGCACGGACCGGGTGCTTCCGGCGTGGTCTCTGAATGCTCCTTATATTCATGACCATGAAGAGTTTGGCACATCCTCGCTTGAAGAACGTCTGAGTGCAGCAAGAAAATGTGCTCAAAACGGATTCAGAGTCTGTCTGCATTTTGATCCGATAATCCGTTTTGATGGCTGGCGCGAGGGATATTCGCGTATTGTGGATATGATTTTCGATTATCTTAAGCCGGAAGACATAGCTTATATGAGTCTGGGCTCTTTCCGCCACATGCCGCATTTGAAGCAGGTTATTGAAAATAATTTTCCTGAAACCACTTATATTTACGATGAGTTCATAGTCGGAAAAGATAATAAAATGCGTCTGCTCAGACCGCTTAGAGTAAGACAGTTTAAATTTATTGTTGATAGGCTTAGAAAATACGGCATGGATAAACAGCTCTATTTCTGTATGGAGTCCAGCGAAAACTGGAAAGATGTTTTCGGCTACACCCCGGCAGATTTGGGCGGGCTAAATAATCATCTGATGAAACAGGCTTTCGGGGATAAATCCTAAACGGTCTCTGAGCTAAGACTGCTTGATGGATTTTTGAAAGTACTATCTTTAAAAGCAGGGCCTACTTGGTGAAACCTTGTGTCATGGCTCTGAAAAAGGTAAGGACACTGTTTCGCAAACGCTGAATGGAGGATAATGAAATGTGTGCTCTTGAGATAAGTGAAATCAAGACTACTCCTGAATTTGATATATGGTATTTTGCCGAACTTAACGGCACATCCAGAATTGAACATTCTCTTATGGAGAGTCTTGAAAAATATTGGAATAAATGGATTCCCAAACTTAAATCATACGAACTGAAGCCTGAGCCGGGAAGCAAGGGCGGAAGTTTTCTGCTTCTTTATCTTGAAAAGGAAGTAGAGGATGAAGTTGAAGAAATCTGGCAGGAAACCCCGACAGAAGGCATGGCTCATCACAACCTTGCAATCTGTTTGATAATGTCAGCTGTTCAGTCCCTGCTGCCGGAAATGGAAGAAGGCAAATGTGCTCCGCTTCCCAAACCGGGTTCAGCTGCTCTGGAAGCTTTTGAAAAACTCGGGCTGACATGGAATCAGGAAGGAACAGTCAACAGGCAGTACGCTGTATTCACTCCTTACCCCTATTCGGGAGGATGTGAAGTCTGTTATCTTCAGGAAACCTGCCCCAAGAGTAAAGTTCGTCCCCATTGATTTTTTTCATATATTGGAATTAAAAATCCCGCCGGAAATTTTCCGGCGGGATTTTTGTTTTTTTATTTCATGTCGTAAGTTGTCGGCCCGTTGCTGTAATTTGTTTTATCCAGCCATGTTGAAGGGTAGCCTATTTCAACAGGCAGGGCGGTTGCCGGATTACTATGGTCACCATCCGGCAGGTTGATATAGCCGTCAGCATATTTGGCTATCAAAGTGTCTCCAAGGTTCCACCATTCTTCAAGGATGTTATTTGAATTCTGTGTGGCAACTTTTTCAAGATATTCCGGGACATCTTGAGGGGCAAGTGATGAAACCTGTCTGTCCACTTTTCTGATAAAGCGCATGGAGTTGTATTCAAGTCTCCTTTGTAAGGGGATGATATCCACGTCGGTCATTCTCTGGAAGTTGTTGCGGGATAGAGTGTTCAAATAATCAAATGCCCACCATGCTGCATTGCGGTCAAGCTTCTGGGGGCTTCCCTCAGAATAGGCTTTGTTAAGACCTGATGCTCTGGTGAAGAAGGGGGCAAAGCAGGTTGTGTATGAAACATCCGGTCCGAACCAGAGAATTCCTCTGGTTGCTTCGGGTGCCTCAGGGCGGTACTGGCAGACAAAGGTGTAGCCCTGATAGAAAACCGAGATGGCTCTTTCCCATGCACCATACATTTTACGCTCGCCGCCTATGTTGTTTTGCGGGCCATCGTAGGGACCTACAAATCTGTGCGGATCTCCGTAAGGTCCGGCAGCAACTCCCTTGGTCATATCAAACTGGGTTCCTTCGTAATGGTCACGGTAAAGCCCGAACACATTATATGCTCTCAGTTTTTTCATCGGAGCAACGGCAAAGGGATAAGCTTCGGTATATCCGTCCTTAACCCAGGGGCTTAAACCAAGGTCCGGATTTACACGGTCAAGAACTCTCCAGACCCGGCGCAGGGAGTAATAAGGATGATTGTATTCTCCCGGACTGACATAGCGCAGCCAGTCGAACTTACCCTTGCCATCCCAGTATCCGGCACCTTTCACTCCGGCAGGCAGATGTCTGGACCAGTAAAAATTTTTATGTCCCTTGTCTTTGAAATCCACTTCACGGATACGGAATTCATTTGCAGCAACGAAAACCATTCCGTCAGGAACGCGCTGGGCCACCCATACGGAATTATCGTCATCGTCATCAACAGCGCACATTTCAAAAACCCATGCTTCATCCTTATCAGCTACAAGCAGCGTTTCACCTGTTGCGAAGAGACCGTATTTATCAATAAGTCCACCCATGAGAACAATAGCTTCACGGGCTGTTTTACAATTTTCAAGCGCTATGCGTGAAAGTTCCGCACTGTAAAAAATTCTAAGCGGGCCTTTTTTAGTACCGTTGTTGTAGGGCGGCTCAAAATTGGCTCCGTTGGTGCATTCACCGAACATCAGGTTATGTTCGTTCATTATGCCATAGTTGCCGTCATAATATGCGTAGGATGTCGGTACTTCTTTTCCGAGTATTTTCCATATTTCCTTATATGACAGGTTGTAAATAGGACTGGTCGGGGTGCCGCCGGTATTATAACCCGGTCCGCGTTTATCGGTAACAATCCTCGGGTAGCGCATCTGGTCGGCAAAAATCTGGCGTTTGCCGGTCTGTTTATGGGCGGGAACGAAAATCAGGCGCTGGTCTCCAAGTTCATCATCATCCGAATGGGCAACCATCATCGAACCATCAGCACTAGCACCTTTTGTTATTATCATGGTGGTGCAGGCTATTGCCCCCGAAGCCGCAAGCATCGCCGTAACTATGGAAGTCACCGCTGCTGCAAATAAATAGTTAAATAATTTCATCAGGATTTTCTCCTTTTATGAATTGTTAACCGAAACAGTTTCGGTATTATCCGGGTTGATTTGCAAAAGCGATTGATTGAAGTCTGGTTCTTTCCCCAAAAAAGCTGTCAACGGTATCCCTTTGAGTTGAAGCTATAACCAGATCAGACATTCCGATATCTCCGGGAACTCCGCCATAAATTTTAAGTGCATGATCTATAAATGATGCTTCGATAAAACAGACATTCAATTTATAAAATTTTGAATTCCAGCCCAGTTGGATTTTTATTATCGGATTAAGATTTCCCGGACTTGTTACAACATTTCCCGTGCGCACCAGTGTCTCGCGGATACTGTCACGGTGCATTGCGCTCCATTTGCTGAGGCCGTTTGTGAAGGCCGGCTCCAACGCTGCGTAGTAGTAGGGATCAATCTTGAAGATGATGGATTTTCCGGGAATGTTAACGATGAATGGTTCTTCGGAGAAGGCTTGTCCGAGACTTTTTTGAAGACGGGTTATTCTATCCTGATAATCTGTGAGTGACATTGGATTTCTCCTCCCTATTATACGAAAGGGATACAACAATCATCACAGTTATACAAATAACAATATCGTATTTGTTACTCGTTTTTTAACTTTTATTGCTAAGCAGATTTGTAGGGTGAAAGTTTGTTCTGTTTTTTAGGAAACAAAAAAAACGCGTGGTCACAGAAATATTTCCATGACCACGCGGCTATAAATGTTTATCTGTTTTTAAGTTTTTTCAGGCGGCCTGATTCCTCTGACTGGGAGCAAGACATTTATCCATTTTACGAACCTTTTGCATTGTCCTTTTGAGAATTTTGCGCAGTTCCGGGAGATCTTTTGGTTTATAGCTGAGTTTTGCTCTGGCCATTCCAGCCATATCCATGACCTCATTATAAAGATAAGGCAGATAAAGGGGGTCCTGCCGGATGAAAAAATCAATCTGCTGGATTGTTTTATGGATTTCCTGCTGATTGCGGGTACATTTTTTAAAAAGTTTTTCCAGTCTTTTTTCGGCATGTCTCAAGGAGACCGACCACTTCTGTCCGCGGGCTTCAAACCAGATCCGCTCTTTCGGAGTCCGGGCCATATCCATTGCGGCCATGAAATGCTCCATACTTCCCGGAGCGGATGAAAGCAGTCCTTCCATGTGGACTTTATGCATGTCGACCATTGTTGAACCTTCAATTACAGCCGCTCCGCCATACAAATTGAATACCGGGGTATTGAATTTGGAAATGTCGTCTTCCATTTCTCTTTTGGCTGCCATGTACTGCACCGTGGAGGTCAAAGGATTGCCTTCAGCGTCTTCAGTATGTGCCAGAATCTTCTTGTCATAAATTGCACCTGAAGTATGGTGACCTTTGGAGTGGGAATTCATACCCTTCCATGCGTAGTCCTGACCGACCAGAAGAATGTGGCTGACATCGCACCAGTTCAGGAATCTGGTCAGGGTTACACTGACATTACCCCCGGCATCGAAAATTTCTTCATTACCTTTGAAGACAAATGTTCCCAAACCTCCGACAGTCCACATTGGAATTGTCGGTCCGGGATAACGCTCCACAACCTGATTTCTTACTTTAGTGGAATAAATCAGCGGGATATCCTTTGCCCATTCCATATCGAGCTGATCAAAGACCCGCATCATTGAATCGTTAAAGTCGATTGCAAGGCAGAAGTGCGGTTTCAAGCCTACATTATAGACTGCGGGCATACTTTGAAGCGCTGTTGTATAAAGAACGTGTCCCGGATTTTTGGCCAGCTCAGGGCCGAAAGTCTGAAGCGAAGGTCCGGCTCCCAGGATTACGGCACCGAGTCCTTTTGCAGAACCTTTCATCGGGGCGATTTTCCCGTCTTTCATTGTCCGGCTGAAGTTATCAAGTTCATTGCCGACCATAAGATCCTGTCTGAGACGCAAGGTATTCATTTCAACACTGAAGGATTCCAGCTTGTTTTTGACCATAACTGAAAGTTGAGCATATTCAGGTCCCATCTGACGGCTGGGCATGTCTGAACGCAGATGGATTCTGCCGTGAATAAATTGAAGATCCATCTTTCTCACTATTTCAAACAGGTAGTCGGGGTCCGGTATTGCAAAGTGCAGTTTGCCTATTTTTATGAACTCGACAAAGTTGGACTGACCGAGGCAGGCAATAAGTATTTCGGGATTTGGTTCAACAACTACTATTTTATGTGTATCAGGGGAGTTGACCAGTATGTGGTTAAGACCGTATCCAATGTTGCAGCCAACGATAAATGTAGCGCTGGTATGTGGCTTTTCCCCGGCATTCCATTGTTTATAGACGGCATTCGGCATTATGGCTTCAAAGAGCCCCTTTCCGTCTTCCATTTTCCAGTCTAGAATGCCCCAGTGGTTTTTGAAAAGACTCACTTTGAGTTTTTCTTCGTCAATGTCCTGACTGCTAAGCCAGGCATAAAAGGGCGGGATGCATGTTTTCAGAGTTTCGATGTTGTCTTTAAGAAAGGGATAGGCAGTCATTGCATCGTCCTCGGCAGAATTTTTTGTTGGCCGTATTATGTTTTTGTTACGACTTGCAGAATTAATTTTTATGCTGTCCGGTTTCCATATAAATTGCGTTACAGCATTTTCGAGGTATCAACTGCAAAATGTTTGCCACGATATTTATCGTTTGATTCAGAATAAAATTTTTATTGATAGATATTTGTTAACTTACTGATAGGATTAAATAAATGTTTGCTAAAGATATACTGGAACTGGTTGGTGGAACCCCGCTGGTAGAACTGAGACATTTGAAAAAAAAGGATTCAGTCAAAATTCTGGCTAAAATAGAATCAATGAATCCCGGAGGCTCAATCAAGGACAGGGTGGCAAGAGCCATGCTTGATAAAGCTGAAAAGAGCGGAGACCTTACTCCCGATAAGATTATCATTGAAGCGACATCCGGTAATACCGGAATCGGGCTGGCAATGGCCTGCGCTGTGCGTGGATACCGGCTAATGCTCATTATGCCCGAAACTGCATCTGAAGAACGTAAAATGATAATGAAAGCCTACGGAGCGGAAATTCTTCTGACCCCCGGACATCTGGCAACGGATGGAGCCATTGAACAGGCTTACAGGTTTTATCGGGAACAGCCAGACAAATATCTGCTTATGGATCAGTATAATAATGAGGCTTCCATAATGGCCCATTACAATGGGACCGGTAAGGAGATATGGGAGCAGACAGGCGGAAAAGTAACTCATATTGTGATTTGTCTTGGTACAACCGGAACAGCTATGGGAGTTGCAAAACGAATTAAAGAGCTTTCCCCTGACGTCAAAATTATAGCTGTTGAGCCGAATCCCGGACATAAAGTTCAGGGTCTTAAAAATATGCAGGAGTCTTATCCTCCGGGTATTTATGATAAGCATAAAATGGATCGGATTATCCATGTTAATGATGAAGATGCTTTTGAAGCCTGCCGCACGCTTGCTAAAAATGAAGGTCTTTTTGTCGGAATGAGTTCCGGTGCTGCCTGTGCCGGTGCAGCAAGTATTGCTGCTGAACTTGATGAAGGATTGGTTGTTGCCATTTTTCCTGATGGTGGTGAACGCTATCTCTCAACTCCTTTGTTCAGGCCGCCCCTCATCAAGGGACCGAAGGTTTTTGATTTTTCCAGTGGTAAGACAAAAGTTCTTGATATCGGGGCTTCGGATACCGGACTGGTCACCATAGGGCCTTCTTTTGATAACCCTTATGACCCGGAAGCTTTTCGCCGTATTATTCTGCTTGATGTTATGGCGCGCCATCTCGATCGTCAGGGCGGCAGTATTTCCGCTACGGTAAGTATGTCCGATCTTGAAGATCAGACTCTTGCCGCTTCACGCGACCGCGGGGTCGACCGCGACAGTTTTTCAAAAGAAATAACAACTGCTGTTGATAAAATGTCCCGTCTTCTTGGTGTTGGAGATAAAGTGGGATTTTACAGGGCTTCGACCTGCGTTGAGAGGGGCATAGAACTTTGCAGAACTCTGCTTGCCAGAGGGCTTGCCTATGAGAAGCTGCGCTCAGTTTATTTCGATGTTTCCCGTGACAAGGGTTACGGTCAGATGGGCAGTATGGATATTGACAAGGTCAGCCTCGGAAAAACTGTGGACATGGATGATTACGTCAAGGAAAATCCCCGTGATTTTACTTTACTTAAGCGGGCTACTCTTCAGGACCTCAAGCTTGGCGATATAATTGAAACCGAATGGGGAAATGTAAGGCCCAGCTGGTTTTTACAGCACGCTGTTACCGCTCTTGAAAGTCTCCCTTCAGTCTCAATTCTTCTTGCAGGGGAAACACACAGGTTCCCCCATCTGGAAAATTTGCGGGCAATATGGGCCGGAGCAGGAGTTTCACCTCAGGCATGGATGGTTTCGCAGCCTGTTCAGCCCGGTGGACAGGTTTTGCCCTGTGTTGATGAAATGATTGAGAAAACCGGTCAGCCGATGGCTGTCAGGATGTGGATGTTGTCCTCTTCTTACAAAAAACCGCTTGTATGCAGCGATCAGGCGCTCGCCATGTGGGTTAAAAACCAGCAGCGTGTGCAGGAACTGGCCGCAGGTTTGAGTCTGCATACCGCAGGGGAAGGCAGTGTCAGTGAAGAGATAGAGCAGGAAGTTTTCAATCTCAAGAGCGGCTTGGCACAGGCGCTTGAAGAAGATTTGAAACTGCATCGTTTCTGGCCTGTTCTTTTCAGCTTCACAAAAACTGTAAACGGTTATCTGGCTTCAGGTAAGCTTAATTCGAGCGAGGCTTCAGCATGTCTGGAGCAACTGCTTGAAGTGGACCGGATAGTTGGGATTCTTGATCATGAAGCTATGCCGGTTCCGTTCATGAATCTGCCTGAAAATATAAGGCAGGCGGTTGAAGACCGGGAACAGGCCCGCAGAGCAAGAGATTTCAAAGTCGCTGATGAACTCAGGGATAAAGTCCTTCGGTCCGGATTCAATATAGAAGACAGTTCTGACGGTCCCAGAGTTTTTAAAGTTTAGATATTCTTTTTAGCTGTTTTTTTAATGCAGTCCGTTGCACCGCCGGTGTCTCGGGCTGCATTTTTATTTTTGGGTCAGGCGATGAATACCGTCCCATGTTTCTCCGGCAGGCACAGGTGGATTTGATTTATAATATTCAGCTCTTTTCAGCAGAACTTTGGTCGGGTTTATTTTGCAATCCTTAAATCTTTCGTATTTTAGAGCTTCATGGAACATATTGACGGCCTTATCCCATTCCATCGCCGCATAATGTTTTCTGGCTTTATTGAACAGATTGAGCAGGATTTTTTCATCCCCGGTTAATTTTCCTTTTACTGACAGCAGTTCATAAATTTTTAGCGGCTCCTCTTTGCCTACTACTTGAATGCAGTCGATAAGCCTGACCTCGAAAAAATCAATAACTCTGCATATCCTGCCTTGCGTATCTTTGCATTTCTGTTGAAGTGTAAAATCGCTGACTGCGGTATAAATCCCATACTGCTTGGCTCCGGCCTCAAGGCGGGCTGCCGTGTTAACGGCATCTCCCATCATGGTATAGTTCATACGCATGGAACTACCCATATTGCCTACAACAATTTCACCGGTATTGATGCCAATGCGGGTTTGCATTTTATGTACGGCAATAGGCCACTTATCACCGGGAATCCATTGATCGTCAGGTATCTTTTTAGTGTTTCTTGATGGTGCTGCCGGTTGAATTTTTTCATTGCTCCATTTTTTGCGCAGATCGTTATTCATTTTTTGCATTGCCAGAGCTACTCGGCAGGCCCTTAAAGCGTGATCAGAAATTTTTATTGGTGCTCCGAAAAAGGCAATGATGGCATCCCCTTCATATTTATCAAGGGTGCCTTTTTCCGCGATTAATATATCTGTCATGGCCGAAAGATATTCATTTAAAAGCTCAACCAGCTGAACTGCGGTCAGCTTTTCAGAAAATTCTGAAAAATTTTGAATATCAGTAAAGAAGGCTGTTATTGATCTGGCTTCTCCTCCCAGCTCAGGCATGGTCCGTTTTGAAATCATTTCATTGATCAGTTCCGGGGCCAGATAGGATGAAAATGTGGCTCTAAGAAATTTTCTTTTTCCTTCCTCCCTCCAGAATTTTATGAGTGTAAGCAGTGAAAAATTTAATGCGAGGACGATAAAGGAATACATCGGAGTTAGAAAAATATGATATTTCGTAAAAGCGTACAGTGATCCTCCGAGTATAGCTACCGCAATCGCGGCTATAGGAACAAACATCCAGATTGATCTGGTCCATGTTAAAAGTAATGTTGTTAAAATTCCTGAGATGAGAATTAAGCAAAGTTCAAGGCCGGGAACCCAGTCCGGTTTTAAGATGAAATTCCCGGTCAGTATATTGTCGACTACTGTGGCATGAACCTCCACTCCGGGATAATCAGCTGAGAATGGAGTAACTCGCATATCTTTAAGCCCTGCGGCTGAGGTCCCGATAAAAATTATTTTACCGTTAAGCTCCTTGGGTCCGATTTTTCCACTAATGACGTCTTTTGCACTGTAATACGGAAATTCTTTTTGAGGACCGTGATAACGGATCATGAATAAAGCTTGTGGGGCTACAGGAATTATTGTTGTGCCCAATTGTATGGATTCAATTCCTCCGGCTCCGGTTTTAACCAGAATATTTTTTTTAGCGTAAGCTTTCATCAGAGTGGAAAGGGCAAGGCTGGGGTATTGTCTGCCGTCAAGAGACATAATGAGTGGAATGCGTCTGACAACTCCGTCAAAATCGGTAATTGAGTTGTAAAATCCGCAATATGGTGCAGCCTGAGTCAGTTCCCTGATGGGAGAAACAGCTCCGGAAGCGTTTAAAGTTAATTTTTCCAATGGCTGTGAATCTGAAGTCTTAAGCTGTGCTATTGAAAGGGGCTTTATGAATTTTTGCTTGCCGGGGTAATCTGTTTTTTGGTTTTCAAAATTTAGATAAAAACCGAGGGTGAATGTCCCTTTGCCAAGAGTATCAGCCAGAATTTGATCATTATTTTGGAGATTTTCAGGAAGATTATGAAAATTAATATCTACGCCAAGATCATTCTTAAGCTGTTTTTGAATTACTTCCGGCGAGGTCCTGTCCGGTTCACTTAAAAGGATGTCGATTCCCGTTGAAATTGCACCGGAGCTTGAAATTTTATTAAGCAGTCGGGCTAATCTATATCTCGGCCATGGCCATTGGCCGAGAGCTTCCAGACTTTCTTCATCTATATCTATAATTACCGGGATATCGGATTTCTTTTTTGATGGTGTGCTTTGAATGTATCCGTCATATATTTTGTAATCAATAAATTGCAGCAAATTCGGTTGAAAAATATATAAAAAAACAGTGAGTAAAGAGATCACAATTCCTGCTGACAGAAGGAAAAAAGTATCAAAATTAAATAGGGCTCTAAAAGATACTTTTTTACCATTGCTCATATATATTTTTTCTCCCGATGCTGGAGTTTAAGTTCATCAAATGGAAGTTATTGATTATTTTTAAAATGGTTATAGATTATTTTTTGTATAAGATATAGGTGGTTTTTTGTATGCGGCTCATCCGCTGCTCAAAAATTTAAACTTTAGAAGTGAAGACATTCCTCCAACTTGCAAGTATATGTATTAGGAAGATGAAAGAAATTTGCCAGGGAAAGTTGTTCTGGCTACAGCTGTGAACAGCCTATTCAATAAAAAAGTTTGATATTGGTCCGTCTGATTTGGGAATTTTTTTGTAATAAATGAGTGCCTGTGGACTGAAGGCCTGCATATTCTTTATTAAATCAGTGAGAGTGTAAAATCAGGTGTAATTGTTGCCCTTGATCTGTTATTGTTTTTTAATATGTGTATCGGCTTTAATTTTTTTAATAATTCACTGGGAGTTGTCTTCTCTGGCGAAATCTTTAAAAATCAGTTGATTGTTACAAATAATTTTGCATGCAGGAATAGATTTGTCACAAAATAGTTTAATGATTTAAATTTATATGGATTTTTTCAGTCTGTGATTATGAAATAAATGTTTATCCATGACCGAATTGCACGGATTCAGGGAGTATTATGGCCGGTTCTAATATTTTGTTGAAAGCTGGTACAAATGAAGTTGAAATACTTGAACTTTATCTTGATGAAGGTATGGGAGACAAGTATAAGCGCTGGTCTTTCGGGTTGAATGTGGCAAAAGTTAAAAAGATCATGCGTGATTCCGATCTTAAAAATTTTTCCGGTACAAATAAAAATACTCAAAGACTTCAAAACGCTCAGGTAGATATAACCAACCCTCTGGTTATCGGCATGTTCGAGTTCATGGGCAGAGTCATTCCTTTGATGGATTTGTGCGGATGGTTAAAACTCAGGGAAACGGATAGCTCCAAAAGAATGATTGTTGTGACCGAGTTTAATGATACCGTAAGTGCTTTTATGGTTTCAGGAGTTAATCGAATCCACAGGATAAGCTGGTCCGATCTTGAAGCTCTTTCAGGAAGAATGGCTGAATATGCTGAAGGAACCATTATCGGAACTGTCAAGCTTACAGATCCTGACAGAATCATGCAGATTCTTGATCTTGAGCAGGCTATGGATGACCTTTGTCCCTCAAAGTCCATCAAGAATCTTGAGGACGTGGTAAAGGTGGACCATGCTGTCTACAACGCAATTTGTGCTGATGATTCAAGGTCCATGCGCAATCTTGTAAAGGGAGCATTGGAGAAGGGCGGCTTCTCTGTTTCTGCCTATGCTAACGGTCAGGAAACATGGGATGCCCTTTTAGAGCTTAAAGAAAAAGCAGTCGCCAGAAATGTTCCCATAACCGATCTGCTTCAGCTTGTTGTTTCTGATATAGAAATGCCGGTTATGGACGGCCACGCACTGACTCGTAAAATAAAGAATGATGAAGTTCTCAAAAAACTTACAGTGTATCTTTTCTCCTCTTTAATTACTGAGGAGCTTAGGCACAAGGGGCTTTCTGTGGGAGCTGACCGTCAGTATTCCAAACCACAGATTGCTACACTTGTTGAGACAGCCATTCAGGAAGCCGGGGAGCTGGAATAAGCTGCTGACAATCTGCTGCCAGCAGCTTTTGTTATGCAGCGTTCTTATTCATCAAGACTTTGAGGCAGAGTTTCCACATAATTCCTGATTTCATCACGCACTCGCCTGAAATGTTTTAATGCCTGTTCTTCTGATGAAGCGTTTTTTGCCAGCGCCGGCGGATCGTCAAAACCTTTATGTATTACTTTGCCCGGAAAATAGGGGCAGTTTTCTCCGGCATGACCGCAGACGGTTATTACATAGTCGAAGTCCTGAATATCCAGCTCATCTATAAGTTTTGAGCTGTGCCCTGATATATCCACTCCTGCTTCACTCATTACTTTAACCGCATTCTGATTCAGACCGTGTTTTTCTATACCGGCAGAGCGGACTTCAATAAGGTCATTTTTTAGATGTCTGGTCCAGCCTTCCGCCATCTGGCTTCTGCATGAATTACCAGTACATAGAAATAAAAGTTTAATTTTTTGAGCCATTTTTACCTCCGCATTATGTGCTAAAGCTGCTCGTTGCCATTTGCTATATTTTTAAGTGTTTCTTCATCAATTATGGTGATTGTTCTGCCGTTTACAGAGATAATTCCCTGTTCACTCATTTTTTTAAGAACTCTTGAAAGAGTCTCCTGAATAGTTCCAAGATATGCGGCAATCTGTCCTTTGGGCAGCTCCAGTTGCAGTTCATCCTGCTGTTGTGAAGATTTGAGCAGCAGTAAATATGCTGCCAGCCGTCCGGGAACTTCGCTCAGGCTCAGTGCTGCAACCTGATTGACCAGAAGTCTAAGTCTTTTTGAAAGAACGGCCAGCATATTCATAGCCAGATCAGGGTCTTCTTCAATTATCCGCCGAAAATCATTTCTCCCGAAGTAAAAAAGTTCACTGCTTTCCATAGCCATTGCATTGGCAGGGTAACTGCCTCCCTGAAAAACAGGAACCTCACCAAAAACGTGTCCCGGACCAAAAATATGGATAATCTGTTCCTTGCCGGAAGGAGAAGAACGGTACACTTTGACTTTTCCTGTTGTAATGCCATAAAAACCTTCAGCTTTTTCTCCTGATGAGAATAACAGCTCATTTTTACGAGCTTTTTTGGTTATGGCTATTTCTGAAATTTTTTTAATCTGGGCACTTTGAAGGCCTTCAAATAAAGCTATTGTATTAATATATTGTTTCATTTTTATTACGATATTGTTTTGTTGATTATTTCTAACTGATTTATTGACCTGAATCAGATACTCCAAAAATTTATTGCATATAAAATAAAATAAACAAAGTCCGGCGGCGGGTTTGATTTTGTTGAAATTAAAATAATTTGAATGGTTGTTCATGTTGTTTGCTGGAGAAAAAATGAAAGAAAAATATTCAGTTGAAGTCTGTAGAGGCGGTAAAGGCGGAGTCCAGTGTCATTTTGCTCTTTTTGTCTCTGAAGATTTTGCCGCAAAAATTGAAAAGACTATAGAAAAAAGTGGATGGCCTGATTTTGCCGAAGAGCAGATGGGAGAGAAGTTTCGTGGTCATAATGTTTTTAAAGTAAGAGCAGCAGCATGTCCTAACGGATGTACCAGACCGCATATTGCGGATATCGGTCTTATTCGTGCATGTGTACCTGTTTTTGAGCATAGCCAGTGTATCGGATGTGGAGAGTGTGCTTCGGCATGTCCTGATGATGCTCTCAATATTGTTGACGGAAGGGTTGTCATAACCCGTGAAAAATGTCTGGTCTGTGGACAGTGTCTGGAGGCATGTCCGGTTGAAGCTGTTTCCTGCGCGCGCAGCGGGTGGAGGGTTTTGATGGGTGGCAGGCTTGGACGGCACCCCCGGCTGGGAAGCGAACTCCCCGGAGTTTATACCAGTGAAGAAGTGCTGGAACTCATTGAAAAGGCTCTGGCCCTCTACATGAATAATTATGAATATGGTAAAAGGTTCGGGCTTATCTTTGATAAAACCGGATATGAGCCTATTTTAGAGGATTAATGAGTCGAAATCTGCTGACGCCACTGTCTTTGATGTTTTGCGTTTTACTTGCAACGGCTCACGCCTTGCGTTTTGGGAATATTATTGAGGCTCTGACTGTTGTGGCTGCGTTGCCCATGATCTTTTCACGCAAAGCATGGTGTGCGGAAGTTCTTGCCCTGTCAATGCTGATACTATCCATCTTCTGGCTTTATGTTGGTGGAATGTTTATAGATATCAGAAATTCTCTCGGGCAGCCGTGGATTCGGCTGGCCCTGATAATGACGGCAGTTTTTGGAATTAGCATTGCTGCGTTTGTGATGTGTTGCAGCGCTACTGGTAAAAAATGGTTTTACAGAGAACAAGGTCACAGCCGTTATCGTGCTTCGGCTTTTTGTCTGACCTTTTTATTATGCTTTACAGCCAGAAGCAAAGCTCCTTTTGATATTTTTCTTGCTGACAGATTTTTCCCGGCTGACAGATTTTTTGCGGGGGCAGGTCTGCTGGAGATTCTTCTGCTGTCTTATTATTCCTCATGGCTGGTATATAAAATGGCTGATCCAGCAGGAATGCGGAAAATTAGACCTGTTATCTGGCTTCTGTTTTCACTTGTCTTTTTCTCCCAATTTATTTTTGGCATTGCCGGAGTTGATAAAATGTTGATGACAGGGACTCTGCATGTTCCCGTTCCGGCTCTTATTGCGGCAGGACCTGTGTTCCGTGGCGGCGGGTATTTTATGCCTGTTCTGTTTACAGCCTCAATTTTTATTGTGGGGCCGGCATGGTGCAGCTGGCTTTGCTATATCGGAGCATGGGATGACCGCCTGAGTCGTATGTCAGGCAAAAAGTATCATCCGCTTAAAGGCTGGATTCTCTGGCTCAGGCTCGTACTTTTGATATTGGTAATTCTAGCTGCATATCTGATGAGGATTTTGGAAGTACCCGGCGTGCTTGCTTTTGGGGCTGCGGCTTTATTCGGGATTGCTGGAATAGCTGTAATGCTTCTTTTTTCCCGCAGGCTTGGGGTCATGGTTCATTGTTCCACTTTCTGCCCCATGGGAATTATTTCGAACCTGCTTGGAAAGCTTTCACTGTGGAGAATAAAAATTAATCATGAATGTTCACATTGTGGTGCATGTTCCAGAGTCTGCCGCTATAGCGCGCTTTCAATTCGTGATATAGAGCTGGGCCGTCCGGGAATTTCCTGCACGTTATGCGGGGATTGTGTCTCCGCATGCGGACACTCAAGCATTGATTATCATCTCCCGTTTTTATCCGCTGAAACATCACGTATGATTTTTATTGTTTTAGTTTCTTCCCTTCATGCTGTTTTTCTGGGCGTCGCCAGAATATGATTAGATTTTATTCCGGTATTTTTTCATGCGCAGCATGAATATGTGCCTGGAGTTTATCTGTTGAATTTTATTCGTGCGGTATGTTATTGTTTCAAACCCAACTTTAAAAAAAGGAGATTGTTATGGCTCGTCAGGTTGTTATTGATACGGATGAATGCATTGGATGTGAAGCTTGTGTGGAAACCTGCCCTAATGTTTTTTCCATGGGACCGGGAGGTTTCGCTATGGTTGTAAATTCCGAAGGAGCGTCTGAGGAAGAAATTAATGAAGCTATTGATATGTGTCCTGCCAACTGTATCAGTTTTGAGGATTGATTCAGGGAGCAGTCAAAAAAATCATAAAAAAGGTTTCTTTTGACCTGTGTCAAATACCACGAGGACTGATTTCTCTATTCTGGCATCAACAACACGGAAATAAAATTCTTTAAAGGAGGATTTAAATGTTTTGTAATCAGTGTGAACAGACTGCCAAGGGTATTGGGTGTACGAAGGCCGGTGTATGCGGAAAGACCGGTGAGGTTTCCGCAATGCAGGATTTACTGATCCAGATGCTCAGAGAACTCAGTCTCGTGGCTGACAAAGCCCGCAAAAACGGTATTGAAATTTCTGCTGAAATAAATCGTTTTACAGCAAAGGCTGTTTTTTCAACTTTGACCAACGTCAATTTTGACGATGAACGCTTTGTTGGCCTTATCAGCAAAGCCGCAGCATTTCGCGACGAACTCGCTGCAAAGGTGGGCGGAACAGACTGTTCTTTGAGTATGACTGTCCCCGCTTCCGATCTGGAAGGAATGAAAAAGCAGGGTGAGCAGTTCTCAACAGATTCCTTTGATGCTGATCCCGATCTTAAATCCTTAAAGCAGATACTTATCTATGGAATGAAAGGTGTGGCCGCGTATGCTGATCATGCTGCACTTCTGGGACAGGAAAGTGAAGAAGTCTATTCTTTCATCCATAAAGGCCTTGCCGCTACTCTTGAGAATCTCGGGATGGAAGAGCTGGTCGGATTATGCATGGAATGCGGTGCGGTCAACCTGAAAGCTATGGAACTTCTTGATGCTGCAAATACCGGAACTTACGGGCATCCTGTGCCAACAGAAGTTCCTCTTGGAGCTGAAAAAGGAAAAGCTATACTGGTTTCCGGACACGATCTTAAAGATTTGGGAAGGCTGCTTGAGCAGACTGAAGGAAAGGGAATAAACATTTATACCCATGGTGAAATGCTTCCATGTCATGGTTACCCTGAACTTAAAAAGTACAAGCATTTTTATGGGCATTACGGAACAGCATGGCAGAATCAGCAGAAAGAGTTTGCGGAATTCCCCGGTGCAATTCTTATGACCACAAACTGCATTCAGAAGCCTGTTACATCCTACCATGATAATATTTTTACTACCGGACTGGTGGGATGGCCCGGTGTAACCCATGTCTCCAATGATGATTTTACTCCTGTAATTGAAAAAGCTCTGGAGATGGACGGATTTACTGAGAAAACTGAAAAAGGCAAAGTTCTTTCCGGTTTTGCGCGCAATACTGTCCTTGGTGTTGCAGATAAAGTGATAGATGGCGTGAAGAGTGGAGCCATCCGCCATTTCTTCCTTGTCGGCGGGTGTGACGGAGCTAAGTCAGGGCGTAACTACTACACTGAATTTGTTGAGAAGGTTCCCGAGGACTGCATAGTGCTGACTCTTGCCTGCGGTAAGTTCAGATTCTTTGATAAGCAGCTCGGTGATATTGGCGGTATACCAAGGCTTCTTGATATCGGGCAGTGCAATGACGCTTATTCCGCTATCAAAATTGCTGTAGCCCTTGCCGAAGCTTTCGAGTGCGGAGTTAATGATCTTCCGCTTTCAATGATTCTTTCGTGGTATGAACAGAAAGCTGTAGCTATACTTTTGACCCTGCTGCATCTCGGAATCAAGGATATCCGTCTTGGACCAAGTCTTCCGGCGTTTATCAGCCCTAATGTTCTCAATTTCCTGGTGGAAAACTTTAATATTATGCCGATCAGTACCCCGGATGACGATTTGAAAGCAATTCTCGGGTAACTTTAGAAAATTAAAAAGATCGGGAAGGACAATGTTGTCTTTCCCGGTCTACCGAAAGCGATGAAATTGTTTTCAGGAGCAATAAATGAAGGTAAGCAGAAAACTTATCACAATAGATGAAGAACTCTGTAACGGATGCGGACAGTGTGTGCCGGGATGTGCCGAGGGGGCGTTGCAGATAATAGATGGTAAAGCCCGGCTTGTTGCGGAAAAATTTTGTGATGGCCTTGGAGCTTGTCTTGGTGAATGTCCCACCGGAGCTTTGACTGTTCGTGAAGTTGAAGCCGATGACTTTGATCCCGAAGCTGTAAAACAGTTATTGAAAGAGCAGGGCCGGGAAGTGCCTGAGCATATGCCTGACCCTGAAAGTCTCAGAACAAAGCAAAGGGCCGGAGGCTGCCCGAGTGCAAAAATAGAAAAACTTTCGCCGTGCGCCGCAGCCAATGAGCCGGTTGAGCAGGGTACAGGGCCGTCCAGACTGAGCCACTGGCCCGTGCAGTTAAGGCTTGTTCCAGCTGAAGCTCCTTTTTTAAAGGGTGCCGACCTGCTTCTCACAGCAGATTGCGTGGCTGTAGCCATGCCGGGATATCACGAGCGTTTCTTACCGGGCAGAACTGTGCTTATGGGATGTCCAAAGTTTGATGATGTTGAGCTTTATGTAGAAAAGTTAAGTGCAATTTTTGCCGGTTGCGGACTTAAATCAGTTACTGTTCTTGAAATGGAAGTGCCGTGTTGTTCTGGAATGAGCCGTATAGTTGCTGCGGCAATGAAAAACGCAGCTTCTGATATACCGGTTGAAAAGATTGTTGTAGCAAAAACAGGTGAAATTAAATCCAGAGGTCCTCTCGCACAGCCACTATTCTGATTGCTTGCAGAGCATTATATCTTTTATTTTAAGATTATATTTTAGAAAATTTAAAAGGCGTACTTGAAATTCAGGTACGCCTTTTAACTATTAACGGATATTTTCTTCAAATCCCGGAGCAGGGGTGAAGCTGTCCTGATTAATGGAAGCTTTGTTCTTATCAGGATTATCGTCCTGATATGGTGATGTAGTGTTGACCATGGGGACAAGAGGATTGTCTTCGTCATGCGGTAAAAGTGATCTGGTATTTTTATTGAGCGGTACGGTCCAGTCCCATGAGCCTATAATCTGACCTTCGTCAACAGTTGTTACAGCAGCGGTAAGGAATATGGAATAAGGGCCTATACTGTATGCACCTGTAAGCACGCATTTTACCGGGTCCGGCATGTCCTCGTCTTTGGCTTTTGTAGGATAGTGGCTTGCATCGGCTACAACAGCGAATCCTTTCTGGGCAATTCTTGAAGCTACCTGCTCAGTGGTTATTTTTGCAAAGTCAGTTACCAGCGGATTACCGCGCAATCTGAACAATTGTACTGTGATAGGCGATCCTGCCGGAAGTCGCTTATTTAACATTCCGGCTATTTCATCACCAGCATCATAGTTCAGCTCGACAAGTGATGTTTCATCTTCGGTAAAAAACTGTCCAGTCGTCGGCCGTTTGCCGATATAATCAAGGGTTCTATCCTTCAACCCGTTGCATGCAGTAAGGGATGCCAGTAAAATTACCACTGTCAGTGGCTTTAAAAAACTGCTGTTCATGATTCCTGCTCCGGCTTATTTAATATTGCATCTAAAAAAAACATTTCAATTGATGCAATGAAAATGCCATAGCTATATTAAGAAATATTTTTTCTCAAATATTACAGTATATAATGTGTTTTTATATTGAAGATATAACTGCCAGAATCAGGCGCGAAAGAGCATCAGATGACTTTTGTGCCTGCTCAATTACCTGTTCATGGGTAGTTTTTTCCATACAGTCTGGCAGATTTTTGTTCGTCAGACAGGCCACGGCCATGGTTTCAATACCCATATGTGTTGCTGCGATAGCTTCTATCACTGTGGACATACCCACCGCATCCGCTCCCATATTTTTCAGCATGCGTGTTTCTGCCGGGGTTTCAAGCTGCGGTCCGGGAACCTGTATGTAAACTCCACGTTCAAGCCGAACTCCTTCCTGCAGGGAACATTTTATTGCGGTCTCAATCAGTCTCCGGCTGTAGACCCTGCTCATATCAGGAAATCTTAATCCCCATTCTTCATAATTTTCGCCTGTTAAAGGTGATTGCCCTGTAAAGTTGATATGGTCTGTAACAAGCATCAGATCGCCTGCATCAAATTGCGGGTTAAGTGCGCCGGCTGCATTGGTTATTATTATACGGCTGATCCCCAGATCTCCCATAACTCTTACAGGAATGCATGCCTGAGCCGGTGAATATCCTTCGTATAGATGAAAGCGACCGCTGAAAACCATAACCGGTTTACCTTTCAGCTTTCCATATATAATTTTACCACTGTGGCCTTTAACTGTTGAGCAGGGGAAGCCGGGAATATCACTGTATGAAACTGTTGAAGCTTCATCCATGCGTGTAACTGCATCACCAAGCCCGGAACCTAAAATAACTCCGACAGTTTCTGGTTGAATAAAGCCTATCTTTTCTTTTATGTATGTATTAATGTTTTTTATTGAAGCAGGGGAGATCATTGTTCAATCCGGTAGAGTGTTTCAAGGTTGTAATGAATAAAATATCAGCCTGAATTAATGTTACTTCGTAAGTTTAACCGAAAAGAGAACGGGATTCTATGGATTTTTCCACTCTGATAGGAATGCTTGTCGGGCTTTCACTTGTTGTCGGCGCCATCTTCATGGGCGGAGCCGTTAATGTTTTTGTAAATATACCCGGCATGATGATTGTAATAGGCGGAACCCTGGCTTCGGTTTGTGTAGCCTTCCCATTTGAGGAGGTTCTTCAGGCTATGATAGCAGGCTTCAAAGCTTTTGCTTCGCGTAAAGTAAAAGTCAGTGAAGTTGTCAATATCATGGTCAAGGTTGCTGAAATAAGCCGCCGCGAAGGCCTTATCGCTCTTGAAAATGTTCAGACAGAAAATGTGGTTCTGCGGAAAGCCTGCCAGCTAATTGCTGACAACGCTGATCCTGAACTTATAAGAGCTACCCTTTCAATTGAAATTTCGGCTATGAAGCGGCGTCACAAAATTGCGCAGGATGTCTACAAGAGGCTGGCTGGGCTTGCTCCGGCTTTTGGAATGCTCGGAACTCTCATTGGTCTGGTTCAGATGCTTTCCAATCTGCAGGACCCAAGTTCTATCGGTCCGGCAATGGCTGTTGCTATTCTGACTACTTTTTATGGATCGCTTCTGGCTACTCTGCTTTTTATTCCCATAGGAGCAAAACTCAGAGCAAGAACTCTGCAGGAACAGTTGCATCTGGAAATAATATTTGAAGGTGCAAAATCAATTCTTGAAAATAATAATCCGAGACTTGTTTATGAGAAGCTTTCATCTTTTCTGGCTCCTAAGGAAAGACAGGGAGAATAGCTTATGGGGAAGGGCGATAAATCTCTTGAAGATCTTTTCATCGAACCGGATGAAGATGAAGAAGAAGGCAATGAATGGATAACGACTTTTGCTGACTTATGCATGCTTCTACTTGTTTTCTTTATTCTTCTTTATTCCATGTCCGAGATAGATACCCATAAGTTTGATATGACTTTTCAGTCCGTGACCAAGGCTATACACGGCAAAATGGACAAGATTGCAACAAGTAAAGTAGCCCGTGAAGAAGCCGGCATGATTCTTAATCAGGTCATGACAAGGCGTCAGATAATAAAGGCTCAGCAGCGTGTTTTTCAGGATGTTAAATACCTGCAGTCCACAAAAGGTGTTGAAGGTCTTCTGAGTGCGAATTTTGAAGATGGGAAAATAACCATAAAACTTCCTGCTGATGTATTGTTCAGACCCGGAGAGATAACTCTGACTCCGCAGGGACAGGCTGCAATCAAGGCCATGAGGGATTTTTTTATCTCCCATCCTGATCAGTCTATAAACATCAAGGGGTATACCGATAATCGTCCTGTAAGGGCTGGTTCAAGACTTCGGGACAACTGGGAGATATCATCCCTTAGAGCTGTTAATGTGTTGAGATATCTTATGAAATTGGGTATCAAACCAAACAGGCTTACGGCAACCGGGCTGGGCGAAATGGACCCTCTTGTTCCAAACAATTCTGAAAGAAACAGACAGCGCAACAGAAGAATAGAGTTTGTTCTGGAAAAAATACTTACCGGTCCTTAATGAGTCAGGAAAACGTAACTTTTATGTGGTAACCAATTAAAGGTTGGATAGCTTTATGGATATAAAAATAGATAGTAATTCTTCACGAGGAGCTTTCAGGACCAGTCTTCCCGGACTGGCTGTAAGAATTGAAGGCTATGATAAGAATTTTCAGGTCAAGGACTTCAGCGTAAAGGGAGTGGCTTTTTGTTCAGAGGAGCATACTTTCGATCTTGAAACAGAACTTAATATTTCTCTTATTCTGGGGGAAAAAGAATTACTGACCGATCTTAATATAAAGGTTGTCCGTGATATCGGAGACGGTCTTATGGGCTGTGTTTTTGTTGATCTGGATATGTATCAGGAACAGCGACTTGATAAACTGGTGCTGGAAGTTCAGAAGCATATGATCCTGCTGCGGAAGAAGAAGGGGCGTAAGGTCTGATTCTTACAAATTTGCTGCCAGATGTCCTGAAGAGGGCATGTTTATTTTTATAATCTCAGGGTAGTTCCTTTCTGTGATACAGGTGGAACATCTCTTGGGATTTTTTTGTATGTATTGAGATAAAATTTTTTCCGGGAGCTTTTTCATGAGTGGAGAGCACAGGATAATTATAGCCAACCGCGGCGAAATTGCGATCAGAATTGCTCAGGCATGTCTGGAACTAAAGCACGGTTTTACATGTGTTTATACCGAGGCGGATAAAAACAGCGGTCATGTTGCCTTTGCCAGAAATCATGGCGACTCTAAGTCTCTTTACAAAATTTCTTCATATCAGGATGCCAATGAAATTTTCAGCGTAGCGGACATCTGCGGCGCAACTGCCGTTCATCCCGGCTATGGATTTTTTGCCGAAGACTACCGCTTTGCACGCAGGACTGTTGAACGGGATAATCCACTTATATTTATAGGGCCTTCATGGTGGGTGATTAGAGAACTTGGGGATAAGATAAATACCAAACGTCTGGCAAGAAGCCTTGAAGTGCCTACTGTTCCCGGTTCAGACAGTCCTATTTATGACGAAATTGAGGCTGTTGAGCTTGCAGAAAATCTTTTTTATTTTCAGAAGGAACAGGGATTTCCGTCCGCCAGTGTAATGGTTAAAGCCTCAGCCGGGGGCGGAGGCATGGGAATCGAAGAGGTTCTTGATCCTGATGAATTCCGCAGCGTCTATAGAAGAATCAGGAACTACGCAAAGAGACAGTTCAATGATGAAGGTGTTCTGATTGAACAGCGTATATTTGGTTTCAACCATCTTGAAGTCCAGATAGTTTCTGAAAAATCCGGTAAAAAGCATGTTCATTTCGGCACCAGAAATTGCTCAATCCAAAGCAATGGCAATCAGAAACGTCTTGAAGTTGCCCCCGGATTTGTCCCGGATGAGATTCACTACCTTTTTGATGCCGGCAGTGTCTTGGACAGTATCACCGGGCATTCTCTTTCTATGGCCGCAAAGGTCGGTTATGATAATGTCGGCACCTGGGAATGGATAGTTACCCCGCGCGGCGAACCGTTTCTTATGGAAGTAAATACTAGAATTCAGGTTGAAAACGGTGTCTCAGCCGCAATCTCCACTATCGAAGGCGAAGGTGTTGATATTGTCAGGGAGCAGATTCGTCTGGGGCTGGGTGGAAAGCTTTATTACAGCCAGAATGATATATCTTTTACCGGGGTTGGCATTGAATACCGTATTATTGCAGAAAACCCGGATAAAAATTTTTCTCCGTGGGTGGGAACTATAACTGATTTCAACTGGCAGGACAGACCGTGGTTGAAAGTTCATACCCATATACCGTTGTCGGAACATTATGATATTCCGACAGACTTTGATCCTAATCTGGCTCTGGCCGTGATTAATGGAAATTCATTGTCTGAGGTGAAACAGAGAGGTCTTGAATTTTTGGATTCACTGGTTTTGGAAGGAACTGACGGGGTTGGAAGAAGCCTTGAATCAAATATAGAATATCTTAGGGAAAAAACATCTGTAATTCTTGAATTCTGATGCCTTTTGAAAGCAAGCGGTACCAATATGAAGTTTGATAAGAAAATAGATTTTCTTTCACGCAGACTGCAATATATCCGGGATATATTCGGGGATAATGAAAATGAAAGCATCCTGCTGCTTGAGAGTGAGCTGGAAGGGTGCCGGAGGCTGCTTTCCAGTGGGGGAACTTCTGTTGAACAGTCTTTGGTCCGATTGGAAGATCTTTTTAATTTTCTCGAATCAAAGCTTGAGAAACAGCTGACAGCAATGGATCTGGTGCGAATTGTCCGCCATCCGCAACGGATATGCCTCACTGATATTCTTGAAAATGTTTATGATAATTATACTGAGCTCGGAGGACTCGGAGAATTCAGTATTGATCCTGCCATGCTTATCGCTCAGGCCTATATCTCCCGAAAAGTCGGCAACAAGGTTATAAATCAGCCGGTTATGGTAATAGGTCATGAAAAAGGGCATGGTGAAGAATATCGCAACGGAGGTTCTGCAAAGCCGTGGGGCAATGCAAAAGCTCTGCATTACATGAAGGTGGCACAGGAAGAAGGCATTCCTATACATACCTATATTTTTACTCCCGGTTCATACCCTGTTGAGGATTATCCCGGAGCAGCCCAGCAGATTGCCCGCAATCTTTATGATATTTCAAAAATAGACGTGCCCATTGTAGCGGTCTTTTCAGAAGGAGGGTCCGGCGGAGCGGAGGCAATAGGTCTGGCTGACCGCAGGCTGATGCTTTCACACGGATATTACTCGGTTATTTCACCTGAAGGTGCCGCAGCGATTGAAGGAAAGACCCGCGGTGGTCAAAGAGTTTCACCTGAACTTGTTTCACGCAGTGCCGCCAGACTTAAGATAACCGCCGAGGATAATCTCCGGCTTGGATATATAGACAGAGTTATCAAAGAGCCGGAACTTGGAGCCAGACCTTATCATTACGACTTTTTCCGCTCACTTCGGCGTGAAGTAATCAGAGCTACCAACGAAGTCTGCGCTTCTGTCAGGGGTATGAAACTTTTTCGTGCCATGGCCCTGCGCGGGCAAGATAAGGGCGACGGGGAAGCTGTTTTCATGCGTTGGGATCTCGGCCGTTCAGCACGGGCCAGACTTATAGTCCAGAGACATGAAAAATACAGGCGGATGGCCTCCGGAGCTTTTGTAGATAACCGCTCGCTTTTTATAAAGGCCGGATCTGCTTTGCAGGGGCTGGCATGGTCGACAAAATCTCTGGTTCTATATGATCTTTTCGGGCGGGTAATTAAATTTACCAAAAGAGGCATGGAAGATCTTCAGGCAGAGGCCAGATTTGTAAAAGACAGCACCTGCCGCTGGCTTCGGGTGAATGGCGAAAATGAGCACAGTGTCCGGGGCATGTCCAGTGAATTAAAGGAAAAACTGTTCAAACTTTCCAATCCTAATCAAGGTGTATGCCGATCTGATGGTATCTGGAAGTATTGCAGCCCTCAGGCCGTTGAAGACCGCACGGTGACGTGTCCGAACTCTAAACGGGAAGGATGTCTTGACCTGTGGGCTCCTGACCTTTATGGAGATTTTGCCGGAGTATGCAGTCACTGCGGACATCATTTTCGTATGGAGTATCAATGGTACCTGTACAATATTTTTAATTATGGTGAAGCCTTTGAATTCAATTCTGAAATTGAATCCGGCAACCCTCTTGATTATGAAAGTTTTACACTTAAAATAAACGAGGCCCGTAAAAAAACAGGCCGGCGGTCGGCCTGCATAACTTTTGAGACCCGCATTGAGGGTATCAATACGGTGGTGGCCTGTTTTACTTCGCCTTTCAGGGGGGGCTCTGTAGGCGCTGCTGAAGGTGAAAAATTCATAAGAGCTATCGAAAGGGCGCAGCGCAAGCAGTATCCCATGATAGCTTATGTTCACGGTACTGCCGGAATCAGAATTCAGGAAGGTACAAACGGTGTAATTCAGATGCCAAGATGTACAATGGCTGTCCGTCGTTATATGGATTCAGGTGGCTTGTATCTTGTTATTTACGATACCAATTCCTATGCTGGCCCGGTTGCAAGTTTTCTGGGTTGTTCTCCGTATCAGTTTGGAATACGTTCTTCCAACATCGGATTTGCCGGTCCGGGAGTTATCACGGAAACTACCGGGATAAATATTCCACCCGGATACCATAGCGCATGGCAGGCCCTTTCCCGTGGGCATATCCAAGGGATATGGGACAGGAGAGAAATGAAAAAAAACATTCATCAATCCCTCTTGACCATGGGTGGTGGAAACCTCTACTACCGTTAGCAGCATTTTGATCAGTCGCTTATGCGATATCCGGTTTAGAAAGACGGCTGTCAGAATGCCTTTATCATCATAACTAAAATGGTGACACATAATATGTGTTTAAAAGACTAAAATAATAATTCAGGGGATTTATCTGTGCTGAATATAAAACAGCTTCTTGAAGAAATAAAAGCTTCTCCCTATGAGGAGATTGAAATTGTTGCACCACATACGGGAAAGGTTGAATTTCCCGGTGTTAAAATAGGTGATAAAGTAAATGGCCCTTCCGGTGAATGGAAGGAGAAACATGGGACTTTGCTGGTCAATATTACCCGTGAAAGAAATAAAAAGAGTCTTTACGCACCTGAGAAGGGTGAAATAGTTGAGATTAAAAGCGAGCTTGAAGGATCTTTTGTTGAAGCCGGACAGACTTTGCTTAAAATCCGCCATTTTCTTTCAAAAGATGAAGTTCTCCATCTGATCCTTAAAAAAGCTCTTTTCCTTTTCAATGCTCCGGAAAGAGCAAAGTATTATTTTACACCTGAGATTGATACAAAGATTAAAGGTTCCGGTGAAAAATCAGTGAAAGTCCGTGACGGACTTGAGGTTTTCATTGTTTCCAGAATGAAAAGGGAAACTCCTCTTGTTTACAGCGGTCCAGAAGGTCTTGTTTATTCAATTTATTTCAATAATGGTGAAAATGTTGATTCAGGTCAGCCTCTTATCGGAGTCTGCCCGGAAGATCAGCTCAAGCATATTCAGGATGTTGTGAACCGTGTTCAGAGCGAGTGGGAAGAAAGAGAGTAATTTTCTTTGAAAGTCGTTATTTCCGGTTGAACTATATCCAATAAATTATACAATCGTACTTCACACGGATTAATTCTGGGAATAGCTTTTGGGGGCTGTTTCGCAGACCCGTATGGGATAGTGACTTTTACGTCGTGGTCCCTGAAAGAACTTAAGAATTGAGAGTCGTTACCTGCTTGAGGTAAGGATTTTCGTTTTCAGAAAAAAAGGTGTAGGGGTATGGGAAGTATTCTTCAAATAAGGGTTATGGCTGAAACTTTTGACGAGTCAGAAGTTGAAAAAAGATGGCCGAGACTGGTCGGAATGACTTGGGTTGAGCCACGGAGTGGTGGCAGGGCTCATGGAGTTCTTGAACTTTTGGAAGATATGCGTGACAGGCTTGATACCGGCCTGCTTTCGGATGAAGCCAGTAAGAATCTGGGAGAGCTTATAAAAAAAGCTTATGATCTCGGATTGAAAATAAAAGAAGCTCTTGGCGACTGGCGTCCGGCTGATGCCAGCAAATTAAGTTTTGAGATAGAAGATCTTCTTGATGAAATTGAACTGGCTGCATCTGCATAAATGAACATATAATCCTTTTCTTTTGTTGTTTATAAATAAAAGGAACGGAGAAAATTATTTTGAAAGGGAGTTTTGAATGGCTGGCAGCATGAATAAGGTTATACTTATCGGCAGAATCGGACAGGACCCTAAACTTTCATATACCCCGTCCGGCCAGGCTGTAGTGAATTTTTCGCTGGCTACTGACGAAGGATATAAAGATCGTAATACAGGTCAGCGTGTAGATAAAACTGAATGGCACAGAATTGTTGCCTGGAGGCAGACAGCTGAATTTGTGGGCAAGTATCTTACTAAAGGTAATCTTGTTCTGGTTGAAGGAAAGCTCCAGACCCGCAAATGGCAGGATCAGGGTGGTCAGGACCGCTTTACAACTGAAATAGTTGCAAATACTGTTCAAGGTCTGGAAAGCAGACAGCAGGCTGGCGGGCAGTCTCAGGGCTACCAGCAGCAGGGTGGTTATCAGAACCAGAATCAGCAGTCTCAGGGTTATCAGCAGCAGGGCGGATATAATAATAACCAGCAGGGTGGATATCCTGATGATGAAGACCTCGGACCTGCTTTCCCCTCTGAAGCCAGCGGAATGGACGAAGTTCCTTTCTAAAAAAATAAATCAGTCATTTTTACAGGCAGGGAGTGATTATTAATCGCTCCCTGCTTATTTGTTTTTCCACTGATTTTCTATGACTTCGTAGTGATAGACAAATGTATCCGGGTCCAGTTCGTATTTATAATCTTCCGGGTACAGCCGGGCTATACCGATATCTTCACCTGCATATTTTTTTATGCACTCAAGGTCCTTCCAAAAAGTTACAAGCTTGATTTCTGCGGCATTTTCCAAGTCGCGGGTAAAAATCTGGGCGCCCATATAACCTTCAAGAACGCAGGTATCTTTAATTCCGGTCTGGTATAGGTAGGCTATAAATCCGTCTTTATGCTTCAGTGGACATTTGGCTTTCCATTCTCTGGCTATCATTTTTATAAAAATCCTTTTGTCTCAGGTTATTGAATTTACTAAAACGCGATTTTAAAAAGTTATTGTGTATGAATGTTATATATAGAAATTGAATCGTCAACGGTTTGAAAAAAATAGTTTAGTTAAATCAAATTGATGGGATAGTTATTTGTTGAATAAAAAATATTCGATATTTCAAACTGTTGACAAAAATAGATGACTACTTATCTAATTAGTATGCAAGATTTAGATGTATCAAAATATTTTAGATTCGGGCAGCAGCTCTTTGCTGTGGCTCAGGCATGGAGAAGGGCAATCGCTCAGGTGATCTCTTCGTATGGGCTTACTGATGCTGCGGCCATGTCTCTGGTAACTCTTTACCGTGACGGCGATGGAATACGCCAGAATAAGCTGGCCGAATCTTTAGGGCTTGAAAGTGCTTCGGTGGTCAGGGTCCTAGATGGACTAGAAAAAAACGAATTAGTCCGACGTGAGGAAGACAGGAGCGACAGGCGGGCAAAGCTTGTCTGGCTTACAGCTGAAGGTCTTATCGTCACAGCCAAGCTTGAAGATCTGCTGACGGAACTTCGGGAAGAGTTGATGAATGATGTTGATATCAATGAAATAGAAGCAACAGAAAGTCTGCTGAATAAAATAGGTAAAGCCCTCTCCAAAAGGGGTGAAAAACCTAAGGAATAATTTTGTCAAAGAATCAGATAATATCTGTCGATGGTGCCCTTTTCGGCACCAAAACATTTGTTGCCGCAGTGGCAGCTTATGGTCTGGCAGTATATTTTAATTTGCCCCGGCCTTATTGGGCAATGACAACAGCTTATGTCATTGCCAATCCATTGGCGGGCTCTTTAACCTCCAAAGCTTTTTACCGGCTTATCGGGACATTTGTAGGAGGAATAGCCATTATTGCGCTTATTCCGAATCTTGTGGGGTCTCCGGTAATACTGACTCTGGCCATAGCTTTATGGATAGGAACATGTCTTTATTTCAGCGTGCTCGATAGAACTCCGAGAAGTTATGCGTTTGTTCTGGCCGGATATACCGTACTGTTAACCGGAATTCCCCTTGTTGATACTCCGGGACAGGTTTTCGATATTGCTGTTGCAAGAGTTGAAGAAATCACATTGGCTATAATCTGTGGCGCAGTTGTCCATCTGGTTTTTTTCCCTCGTAACAATGGTCCACTACTGCTCAATTCCGTTGATAGCTGGCACAATAAAATGGTTGCGCTGGCAGTAAAAGTTTTCAGAGGGTCAAACGATCCGCAGGATACGGCAGTTGGCTGGCGTAATCTCGCTTCCGAATCAATTGAGATGAGAAATCTGTTTGTTCAGGTTTCGTATGAGGCTTCAAGATACAGTGATAAAAGAAAGTTGTTGAAGGCCTTGCAACATAGAATGTCTCTTTTGATACCTGCTCTTTCAGCAATTGAAGACCAACTCATAGATTTAAGAGAGAATTCTTATACCGGGAGTGCTGAGATTCTGGAAATTCTTAATAGAATTGCCGGATTAATTGAAAAAAGGGAAAGGTTCGGCATCCGGGGATACAAGGCCATTCGTGCTGAAGCTGATAAATTATCCGCCATCAGTACTACTGTTAACGATGCTGAAAGCATTGTCGCCGCAAATATATTTAAGCGTGTGCAGGAGTTTGCTGCAATCTGGAGAGATTGTGCCAGACTGCGGTTTGATTTTCACCGGGGCAGGATATCCAAGGCTTCGGAAAAAATTATTTCAATAACCGAAACCATACCGATTCACCGTGATCATCATAATGCTTTCAGGTCCGCTTTCACCGCAGCCCTGACCATTATTATTTCAATTTGCCTCTGGATAATTACAGGGTTTCCTGAAGGGATGATCGTTGCGCAGCTCTCTGGTGTTCTGATGTGTCTGACAGCACACATGGACGACCCCAGAGTTGTTTTAAGGATGTTTTTATATGGTAACATTCTGTCTGCCTTTGTCGCTTTTATTTACTCTTTCGCTGTGTTGCCGGGCTTGAATGATTTTATTCCCATAATGGCGTCTTTGGGACTCACATTGATTCCTATGGGGGCTTTGGCTGCAAATCCTGCTTATGCGCTGATTGGTATGGGATTCTGCATAAATATGCCGAACATGGTGAACCTCCAGTACAGCATAAATCTTGATCTACCTACTTTTATGAGCAGTTGTATCTCAATTATTCTGGCGACTCTGCTGCCCATAGCTGTGAGCGGTATTTTTAAATCGGTTGGAGCTGAAACCAGTGCTAAAAGCCTTCTTAAATCCGGTTGGAAGATTTTAGCGCGAATAGCCTCTTTTCCAAGGGCCAATAATTCAAGGAACCTTCTTATTCTCTTGGATATCCTCGGAACTCTGGCACCAAGATATTCAAATGTGTCAGCGGATTCAAAGATAATGTCCGGTGATCTTTTGAGAGATTTAAGAATCGGTCAGAATCTGGTTCAGTTACAGAAAATATGTCTGGATATGCCTGAGGAGTCTCAGGAAGTTTTTATAAATTTCTTTAAAGAAATGACAAAATATTACCGGAGTAAATATCAATTTCGCGATTATGATCAACGAATTCTTTTGACTCTTTTGAAAAAGTGCCGGGCTGTTACTTATGATGATGACGATAAAAACAGAAGTTATCAGCTGCATATAATCATCACCGCACTTGAAATCTGCATAAAGATAAACATTGAAAGGGCAGCACGATTTATGCCCGTGAATCATGGAATTGAAGAAGTAGGAGCTGTTTAATGCAACAATTTGATATTAATGGAATATTTATACCGACTTTTGGGATTTTCGCAGTCGTTTCACTGGTTGTGAGCCAGCTGCTGAACAGGGCGTTGGCCAGAGTCGGTTTTTACCGTCTGGTCTGGCATCGTCCGCTGTTTAACATCGCTTTTTATATTACTATCTTAGGAACAAGCATATTTTTATATAATCGGTTTTTGCAATGAAAAAGACTTTATATTCTTCAGGAAAAATTATTTTAACAATGGTTGTGGTTTTCTGTGCCGGAATAGTAATCAACTACCTCTGGCAGTTTTATATGGAAGCTCCCTGGACCAGAGATGGACGAATATGTGCTGACGTTGTGCATATTGCGCCGGATGTTTCCGGAATAATAAATGAGGTTCTGGTCAAGGATAACCAGATTGTCCATAAAGGTGATGTGCTGTTCCGTATTGATACGAAAAGATTTTATTTGGACCTTAAGCAGGCAAAAGCCCATATCGAGAGTTCTGAAGCAACTCTGGAACTGGCTAAGAGAGACTCTGCCAGATATCAGAAACTGGCTCTGTCTGATGTTGTCAGCCTTCAGAGAAAGCAGCAGGCCGACAGACAGCTAAAAATGGCTGAATCTGATTATGAACTTGCTGTGGCGGCCAAGGAACTTGCTGAACTTAATATTTCCAGAGCAAATGTAAAAGCACCTGCAGATGGGAAAATCACCAACTTTTCTTTGTGTCCGGGAAACTATGCTACCGCTGGTAAGGCTGTTGCTGCGCTGGTTGATTCAAAATCGTTTTATGTGATGGGATACTTTGAGGAGACCAAGCTTTCCAGAATTCATAAAAATGATCCTGTGAAAATTGAGGTGATGGGAGAGCCTGAGGTTCTCACCGGGCATGTCGTCAGCATTGCCGGCGGAATTCAGGATAGTGAACGCAGTGATACGGAAGGAGCTTTGGCCAATGTAGCCCCGACTTTCAGATGGGTGCGGCTGGCTCAGCGTATTCCAGTACGAATTACCTTTGATAATATTCCCGCAGGGGTAACCCTTGTGGCTGGAAGGACTGCTACTGTCTCAGTTGCCTCTTCACTCAAGTAAGCAAAAATTATTCATAAAAAAGGTATGTTATAGTGCATTGCGGCGTGTTTGGTTAAATAACTGCAAAAAGCTATTGAGAATCATTCTAAAATAGGTATATTAAAAATATTACTTCAATAACCTCTAATCTTGAAAAGATAGCGGAGATTAAAAATGGAAGAAAAGAAATTTAACATGCCTCTTCTTGGTGATCCTTTTCCAGAAATGTCAGTCGTTACTACTCACGGCCCCATGAATATTCCCGGAGATTTAAAGGGTAGCTGGTTTGTTCTTTTCAGCCATCCTGCTGATTTTACTCCTGTATGCACAACAGAGTTTGTCGGTTTTCAGAAAAGAATGGAAGAATTTGAAAAGCTTGGCGTAAAACTTATCGGAATGTCGGTCGATCAGGTTTTCAGCCATATTAAATGGGTTGAATGGATTCAGGAAAAACTCGGGGTTAAAATTACTTTCCCTGTAATTGCTGCCAACGATACCATTGCTAATAAACTGGGCATGCTGCATCCCGGCAAAGGCTCAAACACCGTCCGCGCTGTATTTATCGGCGACCCTGAAGGAAAAGTAAGGCTTGTCCTTTATTATCCTCAGGAAATCGGACGTAACATGGATGAAATTGTACGTTCTGTTAAGGCTCTTATTACCTCTGATGAAAATGGTGTAGCTATCCCAGCCAACTGGCCGGAAAATGAGCTTATCAAAAACAGAGTTATTGTTCCGCCTGCACAGTCACAGGCTGATGCTGAAAAACGTATGAGTGAATATGAAGGTTATGACTGGTGGTTCTGCCATAAAGAACTCTAACCGGTTTAAGCTTAAAGGATTGATCCTGTGTTCGGATTGTGACGATCCGTTTTAAAATAAAGCCTGCCGTCAATTACGGCAGGCTTTATTTGTTTATGCAAATTGAAAATTTTGAACTGTAGACATTATATCAGGCTGGCTAACTTGTTATCTGGCAAAAGCCGGATATTTTTTACTCATAATTTCTGCTGCTTTTTGCGTTGCCATTATTGCTGAAAAATCACTCAAGAAATGTTTTATCTCATGCAATTTTTCAGGAATGACTGAATTGCAGTCATTGTATTCTTCATTAGTTGAGGCTTTATCGTCTGCTAAATATTTGGGTGCCAGAGTGCAGCTGAGTTTCCATGCTATTTGAAAATCTGTGTAGGCATGCCGATAATCTTTCAGTTCCGCTTTTGCTATTCCTCTGTATTTATAGGCTTTGGCTGCTGCTTGGGGAGTCCTTGCGCTATCTATTTCCGAGTCCAGAACTGTTATGGCTTTTTCGTAATCTTTCTTTTCAATCAGGCTGATGCCTTCTTTCAGATTGCCGGTAAATAGTGAACAAGCTGACATAGAGGCAGCTATTAAAAATATTAAGATGGTCTGAAAGATATTTCTGCGAAAATTGCACATACCGGAAAGATTAATTGAACCTTATGGAAAATGCCAGAAAAACAGAAGTGTTTAACTCTGACTGATCTTAAGTGAAATACAGTTTTTCTATCTCCTCACGCTGTTCTTCAAGTATTTTAATAAATTTTACTCCGAATCCCTGATGGGTATGTGTTTTATTTGTATACCACCTGATACCCGCAACTATGGGGAGTTTGTTGGAAAGAGTCTCTATTCTGATATTTATGAACTGCTCTTCGGAAAAGTCTTCAGTTGTAGTGATAAAACATCCTTCCAGAGAGATATTTTTCAATTTTACACTGATAGAGTCAGCCATCGCCGGATCGTTTTCGTAACTTATGCTTGCCTGAATATCCGTTTCAACTCTTTCTTCTTCTCTGACATTTACTTTAGCATCCCATTCATTTTCTTTTTTAAGAACTTGCGGATTATCAATAAATATTCTGTTGCCGTATTTGTCCATTCTGGTGCGGACAATGGGGTAACCGGAGGCGATGGCAAAAATACGGTTCCGTTCCTGCGGATGTTCAGACATGACTTTATGAATATCAAGAATAAGACCTGAACAGTCATCCTTCATCATTCTGTTTATAAACTCTTCCAGAGTATAGGTAAGTTCCAGAGGAAAGTTTAACTGCTCCGAAAGAGCCAGAGGTTCTTTTCTGTTGATATAACCAACTATAGGTGAATTTGCTTTCGTTTCCATTCTATTCTCCAGGAAAAAAAGGTCAGCCAAATCTGATTCGGCTGACCTTAGTGATGCGTTGTTACGATATCTGTGCAGAAACGTTACACTTCAAAGAGCATCTCAAGATCGTCACGAGTGAGAGATTTGAGAGCTGATTGTCCTGGGATAATTGCTTCAGCAACATGCTTTTTCATCTCTTGAAGTTTTAGAATTTTTTCTTCGACAGTATTCTGGCAGATCATTTTATATGCAAATACCTGACGTTTCTGACCTATTCGGTGGGTACGGTCAGTTGCCTGATTTTCTACAGCCGGGTTCCACCATGGGTCATAATGAATTACATAGTCGGCTGATGTCAAGTTAAGGCCTGTTCCACCGGCTTTGAGTGAGATAAGGAAGATCGGTATATCAGGACTGTCGTTAAACATATCAACCTGCTCAAAACGGTCTTTACTGGAACCATCCAGATAAGCGAATGGTATTTCCTGAATTTTGAGCCAGGAGCGGATAACATGCAGCATCTGCACGAACTGTGAAAATACCAGAACCTTATGTCCACCTTCAACAACATCGAAGATGAGATCTTTGAAAGCGTCAAATTTACCTGACGGCAGATTGGTTGAAAGTCCGGGCATATCAAGATTGAGCAGACGAGGATGACAGCAGATCTGACGAAGCTTGAGCAGCGCATCGAGAATAGACATCTGGCTTTTGGCCATACCTTTCTCGTCAACATCTTTGAGAACCTGCTCCTTGAGGCGTTTTGCCAGAGCATTATAAAGATCACGCTGTTCTTCAATAAGTTCGCAGTAATGAACTGTTTCAATCTTCGGCGGCAGGTCCTTGGCAACCTCGGCTTTTGTTCTTCTTAGAATAAAAGGCTTAACCCTTCCGCGCAGGTACTCAAGGGTCTCTTCATCACCGTCTTTAATCGGTTTTACAACGCCGCGCTGGAACGCGTGCTGTGAGCTGAGGAACCCGGGCATGAGAAATTCAAACAGGGACCACAATTCAAACAGATTGTTTTCAATTGGAGTACCTGAGAGGCAGAGTCTCATATCAGATTTGAGCTTGCGGACAGATTTTGCTGTTATTGTATTCGGATTCTTGATGTTTTGTGCTTCATCAAGAATTACCGTTGAATATTCAAATTTAAGTAGTTCCTCAAGGTCGCGGCGGAGCAGGGCGTAAGTCGTGACAACAATGTCAGACTCCCCGATTTTCTTGAACATTTCTTCACGGCGTGATCCGTAAATAGTAAGCCGTTTAAGTTGAGGAACAAACTTTTCAGCTTCTCTCTCCCAGTTGGGAAGAACCGATGTTGGAACAATGATCAGGCTTGGTCCGTTGATTCCGCGCTCATGCAGCGAAAGTATGAAGGACAGTGTCTGAATGGTTTTACCAAGTCCCATTTCATCAGCAAGTATTCCGCCGAATTTATAGTCATGCAGAAAGTTGAGGTAGCTGAGGCCCTGTGCCTGATACGGACGCAGAGTCGCATTAAGTCCGTTGGGCTGGGTAATAATCTGTATTTCTTTGAAGTTATGGATTTTTTCCCTGAGTTTAACAAAATGTTCATCTGTTTTAACATCAGGAAGATCTTCAAGAAGCTTATCCAGAACAGGTGTTTCATACTGTTCAAATTTCTGTCTGGGCGGCTTTTCAGCGTCATACCCGAGTGCTCTGAGCTTATGGCTGATCTTTTTGAGCCATGACTCAGGAAGGCTGGTATATGAGCCGTCCTTGAGCTGGACATAGCGTTTGCCCTGACCCCATGCTTCCCATATTTTATCGATGGGTACACGCTGGTCATCATATTCAACGGCAATATCAAGATTGAACCATTTGTTTTCATCGTCGGTATCAATCTCGGCCACAATCTGAGGCTTGGTGAGTCTGACTTTATATCTTGTCAGATTCTTTTCACCATAGACTCTGTACGCTTCGACAAGCTGGGGATAATAATCCAGCAGAAATGTGATAGCTGCTTCCTGCTCCATAAACCAGATTGAGTTGCTTCTCGGCTGAAAGCCCATATCCTGCAATTCGGAAAAGAGCTGCTTTTCTTCGTCCTGTGCTCTGCGTACAAGATAGGCTTTAGCTCCGTCTTTGTAGCTTCCTGTCTGCAAATCTGGATCAGGTCCGGGCAGAGAAATTTCTCCGTGCTCGGTTTCATAAACATTATCGATCTTGATTGTGAGCAGGCTGCCTTCTTCATTGAGATAAAGTTTCGGATTAAATGTGGCCGGAACAAAGAACGGCTGCATTTTTTCAAGAAAATCTTCATGTCCGTGAAGGTCGGATACTGGAATCTGTGTCCAGACCCGGTCAAGAAATTCAGGGATGTCAGAAGCCTGAATCATCGGTTTCTGCAATCTCATTTCCTGAACGAGTTTAGGATCAAGCGTTGTCTGGACCGGGTAAAAACCCTGTTTCCAGTATACCCACAGCGGCAGTCTTCCGTAAAAGAAGACTTCATCGTCATCCATAATGGAGAAAGGCGGTTTCCCTTCATCGGAGAGTAAAATATCGAAAGTCAGTCCTTCATCGGTAAGTTGCGGTGAAAGACGCAGCTGCATAGTACGGCTTTCAATACGAACCGGAACATCCGTGTCTCTCAGGAAGAGATAATATTCGTCCTTGATGGTGCGGAAAAACCAGGCGTGGAGGCCTGCCGGGATTTCAACTCTGTGTCCCCGGTAATCAAGATAATGGCCGATCTGTTCAGCAACAATCGGAAGACTCGGTGCTGTTTCACACCATTCCGGATTCTGAATGATTTTTTCAAGATCTATTTCGTTTTGAACTTGAGAAAGGCCTGATTTGTTCTGCCGGCAGCGAAAAAAGGCTACTTGGAGACGTTCCGGCTCAGGGTACATTCTATAAACGATGTAATGCTTGCCGGCTTCAGGTTCCAGCTCGGTGGAAAAGTATGAACGGTAAGTCTGTCTCCAGTCCGTGTGCACTGCCGAATCGGCTTTCTCTTCTTCAGTATCAAGTGAATGCAGCAGTTTTATAGCTGCTGCTCCAACATGTCTGCAAACTCCTGAAAAAGAGTCCGGGCAATTGCAATAATAATTGATGCTTTCTTCAGCAAGATTAAGACCCAGCTCAGAAGAATAGTTCTGGAAGTCGTCACCCTGTATAAGTGAATCGACGTCCCAGTAACGCTCACGTTTTTTAATATCCTGTTTCTGTACACCGTCACTGTTGACAATGGTGTGAGACCCCTCAAGTATATACTCAGGGACAGTATTGGAAATAAAAGATTTTAAAATATTTTTTACTACAGTTTCTTCACTTTGTGACATCGCCGCACGAACCCCTCAATGCACCTGTCATAAGATTTATTGTTATTTATTGTATAATCAAAAATTGTGTTTTATGCTGTTTTTCTTCCGCTCGTTTCCGTAAAGTAAAATCAGGTTATGGTCAATTGCAGGGACAGTTATTTAAGCTTTGTTTTATATCCGAAAGCTGATTTATTTGTATGCAGTCCTTTTCTAAACTAACTTTATGAGTAATTTTTAAAGAAAAAACAAGGGAAATATGAAAAGACCATATATAATGTTTTTAATCAAGACGTGCTGTTGCCTTGCGCTTGTATCCATTATTGGCTGTTCCTCACAGCCTTCTGGTAAAAAAAGTGCTGCCGGAAACGTTTCTGCGCAAAAAATTATGAATGCTTCAACCCCGGTAAATGGAGGGCGCATTATCGAACCTATGCTCGGCGAACCTCTCAACCTTGTTTCCGCTCTTTCTTCAGACTCGGGCAGCCATGAAATAGCCAGCAGAATATTTGTTTCTCCTCTTAAATATGACAAGGATTTGAACATTGTACCTTATGCTGCGAAAAATTTCGAGGTACTAAATGGCGGTAAAATTATAAAATTTGATATGCGTAAAAATATCAGATGGTTTGATGGCAAACCGCTGACAGCGGAAGATGTTGAATTTACCTATAAACTGATGATTGATCCTAAAACTCCCACGGCATATTCCGGTGATTTTCTGGCTGTGAAGAAATTTACACTTACCGGTAAATATTCTTTTGAGGTTGAATACGACAAACCATTCGCAAGATCACTCATTACCTGGTGTTCGGATATCCTTCCGAAACATATTCTTGAGGGAGTGGACCTCACTAAAACAGACTTCGGAAGGCACCCGGTTGGAGCCGGACCGTATAAACTTAAAGAATGGATACCGGGACGTACTGTTGTCCTTGAAGCTAATGATGATTACTTTGAAGGAAGACCTTATATTGATGAACTGGTTTTTCGCATAATACCTGACAGCACAACTCAGTTTCTGGAGCTTAAATCAGGAAATATTGATGCCATGGGACTCAATGCCCAGCAGTATTCTTTTCAGACCAAGGGTAAAAAATGGGATGATAATTATAATAAATTTAAATATCTCGCATTTGGATATACCTTTCTTGGGTACAATATGAAAAGAGAGTTGTTTAAGGATGTCAGGGTAAGGAGAGCCATAACCTATGCAATCGACAAGAAAGAAATAGTTAAAGGTGTTTTATTCGGTCTCGGTGAACCGGCTATCGGACCTTATAAACCCGGCACATGGGTGTATAACAAAAAGCTTAAACCTTACGGTTTCAATCCTGAAAAAGCTAAAGAGCTTTTAGCTGAAGCTGGTTGGAAAGAATATGATTCCAACGGTATTCTTGTTAAAAATGGTAAGGAATTCAAATTTACCATTCTGACTAATCAGGGTAACTCCCAGCGTATAAAGTCTGCTACCATTATCCAGAACAGACTTAAAAATATTGGCATAAAGGTGGAAATCAGGACTGTAGAATGGGCTTCATTTGTTAAGGAATTTCTTGATAAGGGAAACTTTGATGCGATTATCCTCGGCTGGAATATCCTTCAGGACCCTGATATTTTTTCAGTATGGCATTCTTCAAATGCTGTTCCGGGAAAGTTGAACCTGACCTGTTATAAAAACTCCGAACTGGATAAACTGCTTGAAGAGGGAAGGCAGACATTCGATCAGCAGAAACGAAAGAAAATTTATGATCAGGCACAGGAAATATTATACAATGAGCAGCCATACTGCTTTTTGTTTGTCCCGATGTCGCTGCCGATTTATAATAAAAAAATCCATGGGGTTGAAGTAGCACCTGCCGGTGTTGGTTATAATTATACCAAATGGTGGATTCCAGAAGAATTTCAGAAAAAGAAGAGCATACAGCAGTAGATATGATTAGAATTAATGAAATTTTAGATGTAGTTGGGTCTTATATCAAAGATCCAGATATGGCTCTTATTCAGCGGGCTTATGTATTTTCAGCGCGTGAGCATGAAGGACAGGTCCGGCTATCCGGAGAGCCTTATCTTTCGCATCCACTCCATGTCGCTAAAACTCTGGCGGACATGCATCTTGACGAGCCGACAATTGCGGCCGGACTTCTGCATGATACCGTGGAAGATACTGATACGACCATTGATGATATTCAGGAGCTGTTTGGTGACGAGGTTGCTGATATTGTAGATGGAGTGACCAAAATCAGTAAGATGGATTTTGAATCCAAAGCTGTTGCCAAGGCGGAGAACATCCGCAAAATGATTCTGGCTATGGCTGAAGATATCAGAGTCCTCATGGTTAAGCTGGCCGACAGACTCCATAATATGAATACTCTGAATTTTCAGAAAAGCTACAAGCAGGTGATGATTGCTCAGGAAACTCTGGATATTTATTCACCCCTTGCAAACAGGCTCGGCCTCTACCGGGTTAAGAGGGAACTGGATGACCTTTGTCTTTATTACCTCAAACCTGATGTTTATCAGACCATTACCAAAGGGCTGGAGCGGCAGAGAACACTTGGAAAAGAGTATATCGACAAGGTCATAAATCTTATTGAAGAGACCTGTGAAGAAAATAAGATCAAGTGTTCCATCCATGGGCGTACTAAGCATCTGTACAGTATTTATAAGAAGATGATCCGGCAGGACCTTGAGCTTGATCAGGTGCACGACATCATCGCTTTCAGGGTTATAGTTGATTCTGTGAAGGACTGTTATGAAGTTCTGGGACTGGTCCATTCCATGTGGAGACCTGTTGCCGGAAGGTTTAAGGATTATATTTCTATCCCTAAAGCCAACATGTATCAGAGTCTGCACACAACCGTTATCGGTCCGGACGGTGAGCGCATTGAAATCCAGATTCGTACCGATGAAATGAATCAGGTTGCCGAATATGGTGTCGCCGCGCACTGGCAGTATAAAGAGCAGGGAGTAAGCAGCGGTAAACAGACCAGAGATGCGGAGAGATTTTCATGGCTCCGCCAGATTATGGACTGGCAGCGCGAACTTAATGATCCCCGTGAATTTATGGCTTCACTGCGTTTTGATCTGTTCAGTGAGGAAGTTTATATTTTCACGCCGGCTGGTGATATTAAAGAACTCCCTGATGGAGCCACCCCGGTAGACTTTGCCTATTCCATTCATAGTGAAGTCGGCAACCACTGTACTGGAGCTAAAATTAACGGCAGACTGGTTCCGCTAAATACACAGCTTAAAAATGGTGACACGGTAGAAGTTTTTACCGATCAGAATCGAAAGCCGAGCAGAGACTGGCTCAAGTTCGTCAAGACAGCTAAAGCCAGAACAAAAATCAAGCAGTATATAAGAACTGAAGAGCGGGAAAGTTCCATTTCCCTTGCCAAGGAAATGTTGGAAAAAGAAGGCCGGAGGATGAATATTAATGTCTCCAAGGCCATGAAAGACGGATATTTTGTTATGCTGGCGGATGAATTTTCATGCGGCAGTGTTGACGATCTCCTTTCCAATGTAGGGTATTCCAGAATAACCCCCAAGAAAGTTCTTAAAAGGCTTTACGCTGTTCAGAATCAGCTTCTCGATTCTGAGGAAGATGAAAGCCACAGTGAAAGTACTGACGAAAAAACAGAAACATCACCTGTGGGCAACAAAGGCTCCAGCTCGATCAAAATCGAAGGGGTCGATAATGTCCTGATAAGATTTGCAGGATGCTGTACCCCGTTACCCGGTGAGCCTATTGTCGGATACATCAGCCGCGGTCGTGGTGTTGTTATTCATTCTTCCACCTGTCCCAATGTCGCCAATCTTGAAAGCGAAAGACTTCTTAATGTCTCGTGGGAAGGCGGGCAGGAAGATTCAGCTCATCCGGTTCAGATAAGAATCAGATGCCGGAATGTTAAAGGATTGCTGGCTAAAATCAGTACTGTGTTGACCGAAATGGATGTTAACATTGATTCGGGAACTTTTCGTTCGGAAGTTGATGGCATTTCAGTCTGTGAATTTACTGTTGAGGTCCGTGATCTCGGGCATCTGCACCGCTCACTTAATAAAGTCAAAGACATAGACGGTATTTTGGAGGCGATCAGACTTAACTGATATTGTTATATTTATTTTGTTTTTATCAGGCAGAATTCGTTTAAAAGCGGATTCTGCCTTTTTTGTGTTTATGTGACACAAATTTTTAAAAAAGAAGATGGAATGAAATTTTTAAAAAGATAGATATCAGTCTCTTAGGGGCAGTATGTTACTAGTTTGATTTTTATAAAAATAAAATAATTAGGCATGTTATGACGCATAATCCAATTTAAAATATATTTTAAAAAAAATTAAAACAAACGTTTGACTAGCTACAAAACGTGTCTTATTTGTAAATTAATTAAACGAACGTTTGAAAAAAATTGAGACGATTATGAGTGCATCAGTTGAAAAAAAATGCGGCCGCAAAGCACAGGGTGATGAAACAAAGCAGAAGCTTATTACTATCGGAACCAGAATGTTCGGACTTAACGGGTATAATGGGGTCAGCCTGAGAGCCCTTTCCAAAGAGTCTGGAACAAATCTGGCAACGGTCAGCTATCATTTTGGCGGAAAACAAGGGCTTTACGAAGCTATTTTGTATTCTATTCTCGAACGTAAGGAAAAAATTTTCCCGTCAGAGGCCTGCGTGCTGAACCGGATAGCAATGCTTAAATCAGGTGAAATAAATGATTTTGAATTGATCTCCTGGTTTATCAAAACATTTGTCAAAGGTTTGATAGTCGATCCTGAAACTATCTGGGCAGTGATAATTATTTCAAGGGAACTGGCTAATCCCGGTGAATTTTATCCTGTGCTTGAAGAGAAATTTTTCAGACCTTCTTTCAGAAATATAAATTTGATGCTTGAAGCTATTTTGGGAGCTGACATCGACAAAATGGAGATGGTTGTTATTGGTGAAGCTTTAATAGGTATGTCACTCAAGTTTGTTCACAGGAAAGAATTTTTATTTCGTCTGGGGGAAGACTGTTACACGCCTGAACTTATAGATGAAGTTACAGATATATTAGGTAGAAGGGCCGCTTGTTTTGTCGGCTGTAAGGAGTGCTGTTAAAATGAAAAAAGTTGTTTTGATTTATATTTCTTTTGTCCTGCTGCTTGTAGCCGGATGCAGCAACGACAACGGGCCGATTAAAGAAGTTGTAAGGCCTGTAAAAACAATGACTGTTGCCGATGTTGGTCAGGGAAAGCATTGGAGTTTTTCCGGGACAGCAGAGGATGCACTGGAGTCAGTTCTTTCTTTCAGGGTCTCTGGAAAGCTTGTTTATTTTCCCGGTGACCAGATCGGCAGAAAATTTAATGAAGGTGAAATTATCGCAAGACTTGATCCTGCTGACTTTGAACTGGAAGTTCGGCAGCAGCAGGCACAGCTTGAAAGGATCAAGGCCAATTTTGTCAGGGCACGGGCCGATGTAAAAAGAATCCGGGAACTTTATGAACGCAAGGTTGTTTCAAAGAGTGAGCTTGACCAGTCCGAAGCTGACTTTAAATCATTCAGAGCCAACAGAAATGCGGCTGAAAAGCAGCTTGATATCGCAAGGAAGCATTTAAAATATACTGTACTCAAAGCACCATTTTCAGGCTGGATCAGCCGTACTATGGTTAAAGTTCATCAGAATGTGCAGTCCGGACAGGGTATTGTCGCTTTAAATGCAGGTAAACAGATGAAAATGACCATCTCCATACCTGATACTTTGATTTCAAATATTTCAGAAGGTGAAAAAGTTCAGGTCTGCTTTGACGCTATTCCCGGAAAAATTTTTGATGGCAAGATAATGGAAGTCGGTGTCGGAACAAATTCGGGAGCGACATACCCGGTCAAGGTTTATCTTGATAATTCTCAAAAACTGGTCCGCAGCGGTATGCCGGGAAATGTTATCCTCCTCAATAAGTTCGGAACAGACAGCAGCATAGTTTATGTTGACCCTTCTGCTGTTGCCGGGAGGACTGACGGTTCCCATGTGGTCTGGGTTATAGATGCGAGCACTTCCACTGCTCACAGCCGCGTGGTTAAAGTCGGTGATCTCTCTACGGAAGGACTCGAAATTTTGGAAGGATTACACCCCGGTGAAGTTGTTGTTATCCGTGGTGTGCATTCCCTTAAAGAAGGAATGAAAGTCCGACTTGGTGGAGGCGTATCGTGAATCTGGCAAGCTGGTGCATCAAAAACAACAGAACTTCGCTGGTCATATTTCTGCTGATAGTTTTCAGTGGTATATCAACCTTTTTCAGCATTCCAAGGTCCGAAGATCCCGATTTCACCATCAGGGTGGCTCTTATCTCTACCGTTTTTCCGGGAGCTTCTCCCAAAAGGGTCGAAGAGCTGGTAACTGATAAACTTGAAGAAAGAATCCGGGAAATGAGTGAGGTTAAAACTGTAAAATCTCAGTCTATGACCGGATTATCCATCATAGAAGTTGAACTGTATGATTCAATAAAAAATGTTCAGCAGGTTTGGGAAAAACTGCGTAATAAAGTAAGCGATGCTTCGGTAGATCTGCCTTCTGAAGCCAGACAGCCTGTTGTAAACGATGAGTTTGGAGATGTTTTTGGAATCCTTGTGCCGATCACAGGTGACGGTTTTACTTATCGTGAGCTGAAAGATGCCGCCGACTACACCAGAGACGAATTGTTGAAAGTTGACGGTGTCGGAAAAGTGGAACGCTGGGGAGAGCAGGACGAAAGGGTTTTTGTAGACTTTTCAAATTCACGAATGGCTGCTTCCGGTATAAGTCCTTTTGCTCTTGGCCAGACGATAAGCCGCCAGAACTCGATACTCCCGAGCGGAAGCTCACGCCTTGGACCTGACAGGGTTTATATTGAACCGACCGGTGAATTTTTAACGGTTGATGATCTTAAAAAATTACCAATCCGCGGAGAAGGTAGAAAATCAGGAATTAAACTTTCAGATGTGACTACCATTACCCGTGGTTACTCCGATCCGCCATCAACCATGACCAGATATAATGGCAAAGATGCTATCATTCTCGCTGTTTCCATGGCTGATGGTAATAATATTATGGATCTCGGGGAAAGGGTAACGAAGAAACTGCACGAAACAATCGGCAAAATGTATGTGGGCATTAATTTTGATACCCTTGTTTATCAGCCTGATTATGTGGATAAAGCTGTTTCGGACTTCATGATCAACCTGCTTGAATCCTTTGCTTTTGTTGTTGTTATTATCCTGCTTTTCGCAGGATTACGGACAGGTTTGATTGCCGGTTCCCTTGTTCCTATGGCTATGCTCGGGTGTATTTCACTCATGCCGTTGTTTGATGTTGGATTGCAGAGAATTTCCATTGCCTCACTGATTATCTCTCTCGGTATACTTGTGGATAACGGAGTTGTTGTTTCCGAGGCTATTCTTGTCCGTCTTGCTTCCGGTGAAGATAGATTGAGTGCCGTAACTCATGCTGTCTCGGAACTCTGGATGCCTCTTCTGGCAGCCTCGCTGACAACTATATTTGCTTTTCTGCCTATTCCGCTGGCTGAAAGTAAGGTTGGAGAATTTTGTTTTTCATTGTTCATAGTGGTTTCTCTCACCCTTGGTTGCTCATGGCTCATGTCCATGTCTCTGGTTCCGATGCTCTGCTTTTATGCATTGAAACCGAAAGTTCAGATTCAGACTTTTACGGGAAAGCTCTATACAATTTATCGCCGGATGCTTGTTTCCAGCCTGCGTCACAGACCTTCATTTCTTATGGGCGTGCTTGTTATCTGCTGTCTGGCGATCTGGGGATTCCAATTCGTTCCTAAAATGTTTTTCCCGCCTAATGAGCGGGCCCAGTTCACAATTGATTTCTGGCAGCCCTACGGCACAGATATAAATGTTACAGCCAGGAGAGCAAAACGGCTGGAGAAATTCCTGCTGGCAGATAAAGATGTTGATAGTGTTGGTATTTTTATCGGGCATGGCGGTCCGCGCTGGTATCTTCCGCTTAACCTTGAGCAGAAGAACGATAACCTCGCAACATTTGTAGTAAATACAAAAAGCTTTGAAGTTACGGACGGCGTCATCAAGCGCACAAGGGAAGAGATAGACAGTCATTTTCCCGATGCCGACTTCAGTCTTAAAAAGTTGATGAACGGTCCTCCGGTTGGTGCTCCCATTCAGATCAGAATTTCCGGTCCGGATGTTAAAACTCTTTATACATTGCGCAACAAGGTTGCTGGAATGCTTGAAAAAGAGCGTGGCGTATCCCGTGTGTGGGACGACTGGGGCCAGTGGACTAAAAAGGTTGTCGTTGATGTTGATCAGGATAAAGCAAGGGAGGCTGGTCTTTCCAGTTACGATGTCGCATTAAGCCTTCAAACTGCGATGAGCGGATATCATGCTTCCGATTTTCGTGACGGTGATACCGTTATTCCTATCCTGCTTCGCAACAATGAGCGTTTCAGAGATCATCTGGACCGGCTCGACAGCATGAATGTTTATTCCGCTACAGAGGGGAAAAATATTCCTTTGAGCCAGATAGCTAAAACCAGACTGGACTGGCAGCCTTCAGATATCCGCAGAAGGGATCAAACCAGAACCATGACCGTTAAAGCTGATCTCTATGACGGTTATTTTGCAACCAGAATTCTGGCGAAGGTCCGCCCGCAGATCGAGGCTTTTGAAAAAACTGATGAATGGCCGATAGGCTATTATGTGGGGTTCGGCGGGGAGTTTGAAAAAAGTCAGGAGAGTCAGGAATCCATCAATGCCAATATGCCGCTTGCAATGGGACTGCTGGTTCTGGTTCTTGTTTTTCAGTTCAACTCCATACGCCGGCCGATCATCATACTGCTGACTCTACCGCCGATGATGTGCGGTATTACCGCCGGAATGCTGCTGACCCATTCTCCGTTTGGATTTATGCCGATGCTTGGTATGATCAGTCTTCTTGGAATTGTTGTTAACAATGCCATAATGCTGATTGATAGAATTGAGATTCAACGTAGCAGAAATATTCCAATGAAGGATGCCATTGTGCTTTCAGCCCTTGAAAGGGCACGCCCTATCATAATGACGGCTACAACCACCATTATCGGTATGGTTCCCTTGTCACTTCAGGGTGGAGAGATGTGGCGTCCCATGGCTAACTGCATAATGTCCGGTCTGCTGTTTGCTACAGTGCTCACCCTTCTGCTTTGTCCTGTTTTGTATTCATTGTTTTTCAAACAGGACTTCAAAAATTATGAGTGGGACCCTGAAGTTGTTAAAAAGGGTAGTGATATTCCACTTGCAGAACAGGGAAAAATGGATCAGAAAGCCGAAGCCTAGTTCGGCCTGATTTATAAAAAAAACAGGGCTGGACCTTCTTATAAGGTTCAGCCCTGTTCAGATTTTTAATCGTGGTGATTCTATAATCTTTCCAGAATATTCTGGATTGAGTCGACAATGATTTTGGGAGTTGAAGCTCCAGCGGTCAGTCCGATGCTTTTACAGTTTTTAAGCTCTTCAAGCGGTAGTTCTTCCACTGTTTCGACATGGGTGCATTTGGTTCCCTGTCCTTCGACAACCTGAACCAGACGGCGGGTGTTTCCGCTTATTCTGCCACCAACGACGATCATGTGGTCGACTTTATCCGCTATATTTATAGCTTCAAGCTGACGCTGCCTTGTAGCATCACAGATAGTCTGGAGATAGGTCACGTCAAGATCAAGAGATTTCAGATATTCCTGCGCTTTCTCATAGATCATGCGATCCTGTGTAGTCTGCGCGGCAAGACAGTATTTTTTATTTTTGTCGAGTTTGATTTCCTTCAGCTCTTCAATGCTGTCGAAAAGAAATGTTCCTGATGGTGCATAGCTGAGCAAACCTTTGACTTCCGGATGACTGTCTTCTCCGTAGAGCAGCAGAATTCTGCCATCCTCAGTGTTGCGTTTGATAACCAGCTGGGCTTTTTTTACTTTAGGACAGGTTGCATCAATAATTTTGATACCGCGGTCACGCAGTCCTTCTTCAACCTGTTTGGGAACTCCGTGGGCTCTGATAACGCCATGTGCTCCGGCAGGAACCTCATCAGGGGATTCAGCCGTAATTACGCCTTTTCTGGTGTAATCTTCAAGCACTTGCGGGTTGTGGATAATGGGGCCGAGAATATATATCGGCTCATTTTTTTTACTTTCTATCAGGCTGTCGAGCTTGTTGAGGGCCAGATCAACGCCCATGCAGAAACCGGCGGTTTCCGCTCTTATAACTGTGGTCATATATTTTTCTCCCGAAGTTCAGTATGGATGACAAAATTTACAGACCCATACAGTTTTTTGCAATATCTGCCAAGCAAAGGTATTTTGCAAATACCGCATTGACCGGATAAGCCAAGCAGAGTATTTTCTCACTACTATTAAGCATGTTTGAAAGATAAGAATGAATATAATTTGGAGTATATTTAAATGACTAGTGAAATATTAAATGATCTTAAAAAACGCGTACCCGAAAACTACGGGTTGCATCGCAAATATATTAATCCCCAGTTCGTTCGTGTGCTGGAGGTTATAGGATTTAACCGCAATTATGTCGGTGCTCAGGGTGCGTATCTGACTGATGAAAACGGTCGCAGGGTCTTGGATTTTCTGGCTGGATTCGGAGTTTATAATATCGGAAGAAACCATCCTCATGTTGCCGAAGTTTTAAAAGATGTGCTTGATGCCAAAACGGCTAGTCTGGTTCAGATGGATGTAAGCCCGCTTTGCGGGATGCTGGCTGAAAAACTCGCATCCCTTGCACCCGGAGACCTTGAAGCTGTATTTTTCACCAATTCGGGTACCGAAAGTGTTGAAGGTGCTTTGAAGTTTGCACGGCAGGCTTCAGGCAAACATAAAGTTGTTCATTGCGAACATGCTTTTCATGGCCTGACTCTCGGAGCACTCTCCGTCAATGGCAATAAAGAGTTCCGTGAACGTAACGAACCTCTGCTTCCCGACTGTGTCCGGATACCATTTAATGATCTTGCTGCACTGGAGGCTGTTTTCCGTGAAGGCGACGTAGGAGCTTTCATAATGGAAACCGTTCAGGGAAAGGGCGTCTTTATTCCTGAAGATGGCTATCTTGCAGGCGTTCGCGAACTTTGTGACAAGTATGAAGTTCTGCTTATTGCTGATGAAGTTCAGTGTGGTATGGGGCGTACCGGAAAAATGTTCGCTGTTGACCATTGGGGAATCAAACCTGATATCATGGCCGTTTCAAAGGCTTTGTCCGGTGGATATGTTCCTGTAGGAGCTATCATCACAACCCGTGAACTTCATTCCAGAGTTTTTGACAGCATGGAGCGTTGTTTCGCACACTCCAATACTTTTGGGCAGAATGATCTTGCAATGGCTGCCGGTCTTGCTACTATTGAAGTTCTGGAGAAGGAAAATCTGGTGGAAAATGCCGCCAGAATAGGTGACAAGATTAAAGCCGGTCTTATTGAACTTTCGAAGCGTTATGAAATGCTTTCCGAAATTCGCGGAATAGGGCTGATGATAGGCATGCAGTTCAGCGAGCCTAAATCTCTCGGCCTTAAAGCCAGCTGGAAACTGCTTCATAAGATGAATAATGATCTTTTCTGCCAGATGATAACCATGCCGCTTCTTGATAAGCACAATATCCTGACTCAGGTTGCAGGGCATGGTCTGGATACTGTTAAGATTCTTCCTCCGCTTACAATTACAGACGAGGATGCGGATAAATTTCTCACAGCCATGGATGACGTATTGAAATCAGCCCACAGTCTTACAGGTTCCGCATGGAAAACTGTTAAGGATTTAGGCGTACGTACGGCAAAAACAGCTTAGCTTTTTTAAACTGCATAAAGCCAAACAAAGACCCGGAAACTCCCTTTTTTGGGAGATTCCGGGCTTCTCTAATGTGAATATATTCAGAAAATTTCAGCAATCCCTTATTTTGTCATGCTGGCGACTTGTTTCAGCCTATCCTAAATCCGTAATCGCCGCGGGAGCCGTTCTGGCCCTGATTTGCGCTCTGGCGTCATCTATGTGGCTCCATCTGGACAGCAATCAGGATAATCTTATTTCACACGATCTTCCTTTTCAAAAGCGTAATCTTGAACAGATCGAGAATTTTGGTGATCAGGAATATATGTTTCTGGTTATTGAAACCGGTGGAACGGATGAAGGACGCGACAATGCGGCTGCTTTTGCCCGCTCTGTTGCTGCCAGATTAAAAAAAAGACCGGATCTAATTCATCAGGTTCACTATAGAATGACTGCGCGCGATATGGGACCGGGAGTTCTTTTATTCGCCAACCCTGATGAAATTACTGCTTTTACAAGACTCTCCGAAGAATTTGCTCCGAAGATAAAATCTTTTACCGAAAATCCGGGACTGACAGGTTTTCTCAGTATGAGCGCCGACCTTCTCGGAGCAAGGTCAAATTCCAGTTCCGGAAAGAGTAAAGATAAATCTTCATCTGGTTTCGGGTCAGGACCTGAAATGTTTTACCCGTTTATGGGTGCTCTTGGGCATGCCATCGGAGCTATGCAGGCGGAACTTGGTGTTAACGCCTCTAAGAGCGGGGATACCGTTGCCGCCGGGGATGATTCTATTCTCGGTCTTGAAAAGCTTGGAATGCACTACTTTTTTACCAGCAACGGTAAGCTGCTGATTATGCGCATTCTGCCGAAAAAGGATTTCGGACAGATGGACGTAATCGGGCCAGCCTTGTCTTACGTCCGTAAATGTCTTGATGAAACAAGACTCGAATTTCCCGGAGTCAGTGCCGGTCTGACGGGACGCCCTGTTCTTTCAGCTGATGAAATGCACACCACCAATAATGATATGACCGTTGCCGCCATTATTTCCGTAATTCTGGTGGGTCTGCTTTTTGTGGTGGTTCTGCACGGCTGGCTGCGTCCGGTTCTTGTGCTTGTCTCTTTAGGGTTTGCAATGGCGTGGACCTTCGGATTTGCGCTGGTGTTTGTAGGAAGTCTGAATCTGCTTTCGATAGTTTTTGCATTGGTTCTTGTCGGTATCGGAGTCGATTTCGGGGTCCATGTTGTCATGCGCTATGTAGAAGGTGTGCGCTCCGGGCTATCTTCTGACGATGCCGTGAAAGAGGCCCTCGTTCATACCGGACCAGGAGTTCTGCTTGGTGCTCTGACCTCGGTCTGCGCATTTTATGCCGTTCTGGGGCAGGATTTTGTCGGACTTGCGGAACTGGGCCTTGTCGGTGGTACCGGTATTTTATTCTGCCTTATCTCAATGATTACGGTCCTGCCGGCAATGATGCTTGTTGCCGGTCGAAAAAACTGGTTTCCTTCCTCACACCCCAAAGCCGTCACCATGCCTTTTATGGAAAAGATTATTTCCAGACCTGTTACGGTGCTTCTGGTTTTCGCAGTCTTGAGCATTCTGGCCTTGCCGGGGCTTGAAAAAGTCGGTTTTAACTATAACCTGCTTGAACTACAGGCCAAGGGGCTGGAATCAGTTAATTTTGAACATCGGCTGATGGAAGAATCCGATGAGTCCACATGGTTTGCCGTTATCACCAAGCACGATATTAATGATGTAAAATCCACAATTGCCGAACTCAGGAAGTTACCTTCCGTTGGAAGAATAGACAGTATTTTTGATTACCTTCCTAAAGATCAGGCCAAGAAAGCTGCTTTGCTCAAGCATGCTTCCTCAGTGTTTAAAAAGATATCATTCTCAAAGGCTCCTGAAAAAGTTCAGGATTCCAATCTGCTGCCGGAAATGGACAGATTGATGATTGCTTTGGAAAATCTGGAGGAAAAATTATTTTCAGCAGGAGCGGTAAAAGAGCTTAAAATGGTTTCGGAATTGATCAGCAATCTTGATTCCTGCATGATTTATCTGGAAAACAATCCTCAAAAAGCTGATCAGCTTAATTCAATTCAGTACAGCCTTGTTACTGAAATGAGGCAGGCTTTCAACTGGGTTCAGCAGATACTACAGGTTCAGTCCGTAGAACCGAAGGACCTCCCGGAGTCTTTGCGGTCTGTGTTCATAGGCAAAGACGGATCGTATATGATTAAAGTCTCACCATCCAAGAATGTCTGGGATTTTGATCTGCTGCGTTCATTTGTTTCTGATCTGCGCAAAGTTGATCCCGAAGTTACCGGAGTTCCGGTGGTTGTTCTGGAATCTTCACAGATAATGCGGAATACTTTTGTTGAAGCTGCCGGAATAACTTTTGGGCTTGTAGCATTGATTCTGTTCCTTAACTCATTCAGCCTGTCTTATGTCATAATGGCTCTGGTTCCACTTGTCGGTGGTTTGTTCTGGCTGCTGGAAATAATGGGATTAAGCGGCATAAGTTTCAATCTGGCCAACTTTTTTGCAATTCCAATTCTCATTGCCATCGGTGTTGACGGGGGAGTTCATTTTCTCGCCCGCTGGTCTGAACTTAAAAATGGTGAAAGGTTGTACTATACCAGTACCCCTGTTGCCGTGGGGCTGAGCTTCTGCACCACTATGATCGGATTTGGCGGACTGCTGCTGGCGCACCACAGAGGAATGGAAAGCCTTGGAAGCATAATGGTTACAGGTTCTGCAACCTGTCTCATCGGATGCCTTTTTGTGCTTCCGGCTGTGTTTAGAATAATCGAAAATATCAAGCGGAAATAATTATGAAATATTTAGCAAGAATATTTTTTCTTACAGCATTAGTGGTCTGTCTGTTTGCCGGACAGGCCGCAGCTTCTGCAAATTCTTTTGTCGTTGTCCAGCCTGGAGAGCCGGGAACAACTGCCGAGGCCCAGCCCGTGATGGACGAGCTGGCCAGATATCTTTCTGAAAAAACTGGTAAGCATATTACTGGTAAATATTTCAATGAATTAAGCTCGGCAATAACATGGATAAAAAACAACCATCCGGCATGGGGAATCGTGGATCTTGTTTTCTATAAAGTTTATGGGAACAGGTTTGCACTTGAAAGCATAGCTTCAACTCTGCCTTCTGGTAATGATTTTGATCAGTGGAGGCTTCTTGTTCCGGCATCTGGACCTGATTCTCCGGCAGAACTCACAGGCCCTGTTTACGGTTCGATGTTTTATACTCCAGAAGCCGCAAAAATACTTTTCAGTCCTTCTGCGGTTCCGGAAAAATTCAATGCCGAGGGAACTCCGAAAGTCTTGCGCTGGCTGCGTAGAACCGCCGGTGGTAGAGCTGCCGGAGTATGTCTTAACAGACTTCAGTTTTCTGTTGCCGAAGCATTACCTTCGTTTTCAAAGCTTAAAGTTGTTTACACCTCACAAAAGCTTGAGAACAGTCCGGTAGTTTCTTTCGGTAAAAAAAGTTCTACTGTTGATAAAATTTCCGATGTTCTTCTTAAAATGAAAGATGATCCCAAGGCCCATGACTTACTCGAACTGTTGCGGACAGATGGATTTGCTCCATCAACAGGAGGATGAGTTGAAGACAGTTAATTTTTTTTCGATTCTTTTTTTGCTTGGTTTTTTATCAGTAGCATGTACTCCGGCTAAGACCGTTGTTCACCCTGAATATGACGGTGGACAGTTTAAATTATGGAGCCCCTGCACGGCAAAGCAGGCTGCTGAACTCGCCGCGGGGCAGAGTGCTGATAAGATAAAGAGTCTGGCCTGTTATGCTTATCTTTCAAATACCGCAAAAAATGATGATGAAGCCGAAAAACTGACTTTAAAAGGAAGAAGCCTTGCTTCAAAAATAATTAAAAATAATCCTGAAAGCGGGGCAGCCCATTATCTGGCAGCCTTTCTCGCCGGTAGAAATGCTGAACTTAATCCGTTAAAGGGGCTTGACCTCGTCAAAGTCATAGAGCAAGAAGCATTACGCGCGGTTAAACTGGCACCTGAACTTGATTATGGCGGAGCTGACCGTATGCTTGGAGAGTTATATCTTAAAGCTCCGGAACCGCCCATCAGCGTTGGTGATCTTGATAAATCACTGGAGCATTACCACAATGCCGTTAAACTTGCTCCTGATTACGTGCAGAACAGGCTTGGACTTGCCGCAGCTTATCTTGAAGATGAGCGCAAGCCGGAAGCCTGTATTCAATATAATAAAATTTTGGAATTGGAATCTGATAAGGATATTCTTGAAAACAAAGTCTTCCAAAAACTTCGTTCGCTTTGTTCGGACGCTAGTTCCTCAAGGAAGTAAAACCGGTAGCCGTGCATAAACGGTAACTGTTAAGAGGTACTGATTTTGTCTATTCCAGCAATTCAGATGGCGCGCATAGGAAAATATATAATTACCCAGACTCTCAAGCGTAACAAGCATTATCCGCTTGTTCTGATGCTGGAGCCTTTATTTCAGTGCAACCTGCGCTGTAAGGGATGCGGAAAAATCAACCAGCCGCCGGAGATCATGAATAAGCGCCTTTCGGTGGAAGAGTGCATCAGCGCAGCTGAGGAATGTGGAGCTCCCATTGTTTCTATTCCCGGTGGAGAACCTTTGCTTCATCCTGAAATACCTACAATTGTAAAAGAGCTGATCAAACGTAAAAAATTTGTGTACCTCTGCACTAATGGTCTTCTTGTTCCGTCTCGCATACATGAGTTTGAACCGAGCCCTTATCTCACATTCAATCTCCATTTTGATGGTCTTGAAGCTCGTCACGATGAGCTTGTCTGCAAAGAGGGTGTTTTCAAGAATGCGGTAAAATCTATCAAAATGCTGATAGAAAAAGGATTCCGTGTTAATACCAACTCGACCTTTTTTGCAGGACAGGATCCGGTAGAAGCTGCAAAACTTTTTGATTTCCTGAATTCTCTTGGAGTTGAAGGAATGACAGTTTCTCCCGGATACAGCTACGAAGCTGCGGCAGATCAGGACAATTTCCTTGCCCGTGAAAATACTGAAAAACTGTTCAAGGAAATTTTTAAAATAGGTAAGGAACGCAAATGGGATTTCAACCATTCAGTCCTTTATCTTGATTTTCTGGCCGGTAATCAGAATTACAAGTGCTCACCATGGGGTAACCCAACCCGTTCCGTTCACGGATGGCAGACTCCCTGCTACCTGCTTGAAGACGGCTTTGTCTCTTCATATAAAGAACTGATGGAAAAAACCCAGTGGGAGAAATATGGCGGCGGTGTTGATCCGCGCTGTGCAAACTGCATGGTTCACTGCGGTTATGAACCCACTGCCGTTGCCGACACTGTAAAGCATCCGCTTAAAGCTCTTATGCTTACATTGAAAGGTATTAAAACCGATTAATATCTTTTTGGAAATTAAATTAAAACCCCGTAACTGTTCAGGTTGCGGGGTTTTTTATTGATAGGAAATTATTTGAATACTTCACCAAGTTTTTTGAGGGCTTTTGAATAATCCCTGCCCAGTCTTATCAGACTGAAAAGCAGAGACGGTTTTTTCAGCATGGCCTTGATTATCGGCCAGACCCTTGTATTTCCGTCTTCATCCAGAGATTTCATAACAACTTCAGGCAGCGAACATTCAGAACAGTCGCTTACTGCCCTGACCACAGTGAAAGGCGTATTATGCCCTTTTGCTATGTTTGAAGCAGCCAGACTTTCCATATCCACAGCCAGAGCACAGCTTTCCGCATGCATTCTGCTTTTTTCAGCTGCGTCCATTACCGGTCCGGCAACTCCCATGAGTCTGCCAAAATTATAGCTGTTCAGCTGCGGCAGGTATTTTTTTCTTGCTTCTGCATCAGCATCGCTTTCATTCCAAGATTCAATACCGGGTATTCCTGAATAAATACTTGTTCCCACAACAGCTTCCCCGGCTTTAAGACTTGGAGCAAGCCCCCCGGAAACACCGATACTTAAAATTATGGCCGGAGAAAGTCTGCATAGTTCCAGTGTCCCGGCAGCAGCTTTCATGGGGCCGACTCCGGCTATGAGGCATATATAAGGCTGGTTATTTTTTAAGGTTCCCTTGAGAACAGGCAGACCTTTCAGTTCTCCTTTTTCTCCATCAGGAAAAACAGCTTTAGCTTCCTGTTCCATCGCGGTTATTACCGCCAAAAGATCGTCACTCATTATGGAATTACCTTTGATTCTTGATATTGGTTTTATTTGTGATGGCTACTTCATACTTATTCATGCGCTAAATTTCAAAATTAAAAAAAATTAAAAATATTTCCAGACAGAATGGAGACTGTTTCCCTTGGGTGCTTAACGAAAAAAGCTCCCCGAAAAATCGGGGAGCTTGTATGGCTCAAATCAATTTATGGTGCTTAACAACTGGAGCAGCTTTTAGCTGTTTTTTTCTTGTCTTCTTTGGATTCATCAGCTGAGCTGAAAGATTTTAGTCCTTCAAGTATATCTTTCAGTCGCTTATCCACACGGCCGTATACTGTTTCTTCGGGATATTCGCCTTCGCTGTTTTTGGTTCCGGCAGGAATACCAGTCAGCAGTTCAATGCCGTCATCAATACTTTTCACAGACCAGATGTGGAACTTTCCGTCTTTAACAGCCTGAACCACATCCTTGCGGAGCATCAGGTCTTTTACGTTGGATTCAGGTATCATTACTCCCTGAGTACCAGTCAGACCCTTATGGTTGCAGCACATAAAGAAGCCTTCAATTTTCTGATTTACACCGCCTATGGGCTGCACTTCGCCTTTCTGGTTCACAGATCCAGTCATTGCGATGTCCTGCCGCAGCGGGATGGAACTGATGCTGGAAAGCAGGGCGTACAATTCTGTTGAAGAAGCTGAGTCACCGTCTATTCCACCGTAAGATTGCTCGAAGGCTATGCTTGCAGTTAGTGATAGTGGCTTGTTCTGGGCAAATTTATCACGCAGAAAACCTGATAAAATAAGCATTCCTTTATTATGCGTCGGCCCGGACATATCTGCTTCACGCTCGATATTTATAATGCCGCCTTTACCCATAGATGTTGTTGCAGTTATTCGGGCTGGCTTTCCAAATGAGTAGTCACCCATTGAATAAACCGCCAGACCGTTGACCTGACCGGCAACAGAACCTTCTGTATCCACAAAAACACTGCCGCGGTCGATCATTTCCTGTAACTTTTCTTCAATCTGATTGGAGCGTTTTCTATGCGCTTCAATGGCTTTATCAATAAATTCAGCTGTTACGGTTTCAGAATTTCCGGTTTTAGCAAAATAGCTGGCTTCACGCATGAGATCGGCCAGAACAGGGAAGGCCGTGCTTATTTTTTCCTGTCTGCCGGCCATTCTTACTGAATGTTCTATTATGGCTGCTGTTCCGCTCCGGTCAAATGGCAGCAGTTCTTCTTCCTTTGTAATCTTGCTTATAAGTCCGGAGACTTTGTTTATTGAATCTTCGCTGCGGTCCATTGATGTCTCGAAATCAGCGCGGACTTTGAATATTTCAGAAACATCAGGATCATAAAAACGCAGCATGTGGTACAGGTTTGGATCACCGAGAACCACAACTTTAACGTCCATGTCTATCGGCTCCGGTTTTAAACCTGTCGCCGATATAAAGTAGTAAGGGTCGAAAGTCTGAATTTCAATTTTTTCAGTTTTAAGGGAACGTTTAAGTGTCGGCCAGACTCCCGGTTCAACAATGGCATCCATCAGATTTATGACAAGATATCCACCATTTGCTTTTACAAATGACCCTGCTTTGATTTTTGTGAAGTCGGTTCTCCAGCCGCCCTGTCTGTCCATGACTCTTTCTATGCTTCCGAAAAGATTACGGTAGGTCGGATAGGTTTCAAAAATAACCGGAGGACCGTCCTGCTCGGAATTATCTACAAGGAGATTGACCTGATATGGATGGAGCACAGTCTCAGCCTGCGGAGGCATAAACATCATTCCCTGTCCGCCGGCCTGTGGGGCTTTGCCGATCATTTGGATGGTATCAAGTTCTTCGGACATTTTTTCGAGCATACTGTCCAGAAACTTATCGACCTTGTCTTCTTTAAATTCCTGTTTGAGCGGGGCGATTAATTCTTCCGCGAGACTCATAAACATTAGTCTGTCTACATCTTCACTTTTTTTCTTTACTTCTTTCTGCAGCTTGCGAACTTCGGTAAGAATATTGTCAATTTCTTCCTTTAATTCCTTCTGCTTGATTTTGAGCTGTTCAAATTCTTCTTCAGGAAAACGTCCCTTTTTTACTTTTTCTTCAAGCTGAATCATTCTGATTGGTTCACCGTCAACAAGTGGTACTACATCGGGACGCTGATATGTTCCCATCTGCATATTGACGATAACCAGCCCTGAATCTTTTACTTTTTCTTCAACTCCCTGAAAAAACTCACGGGTCTGTTTTTCATGGGATTCCATTATTTCATTTTTGCGGGCAATGTATTCCTGACTTTCAAAAAGTTGTGGAACATCACGCTTAATGTTTTCCAGAAAATCGTGAATCGCCTTTTTGAATACACTTCCTCTGCCTGCTTTGAATCTGAGCAGGATTGGTGATTCGCTTGTTTTAAAATTATTTACATAGCAAATGTCGTCAGGAGTGCTGTCATTTCTGGAAAGTTCTTTCAGCAGCCGCTTCACCGTGGCCTGTTTTCCGCTTCCCTGAGGTCCGGTAACAAAAATATTGTATCCTTTGCGGCTCATTCCCATTCCGAAACGGAAGGCTTCTACTCCGCGTTCCTGTCCGATGATATCTTTGCCAGGGTCCAGCTCGGCAGTGGTATCAAAAGGGAGTGTTTGAGGATCAAGCGTCCACCTGAGTTTTTCCAGAGGAACCTGTAGTCTGCTTTCAGTAGTCATCAAAACCTCCGTTGGCTGTTTCAGTATCTATTTGCAGGTAATGCAGATATTTTTCATCGGTTTGATAATGCACTTGTAGAGAGTTATTTCAAGCTTGCCGTCTTTAAAAACAGCTTCAACCTTGTCCGGGTCAACTCTGCATGGCAGGGGAATCTCTTTACGGAAAAATTTGGACTGGCATCCGTTACGGTATTGAATCTTCTTAGTCCCGGAGATTGCCATTGAAGTTTCAGATACTTTGACTTCGAGATCTTCACTTTCAAATCCCGGCATTGTTGTTTTTACAACAAGATTTTCTCCGTCCTCAACCATTTCCATATTCGGTGTGCAGTCAATTACTTTACACACTGAAGGAATCCCGTAATCGCTGCAAAGGCTTTCAAACAGGTTATCCATATCCTGTTTCAGCTTTTGAAGTTCATGTGTTCCCCATGAAGTCAGATTAGGCATCGACCTTCTCCATTAAGATTATATGGTTGTAAGTTTTTGATTTAGATTCAGTTTACCACAGTAGCAAAAAATATCGCAACCTCTTTTGCTGCTGCGTTGCATTCCTTTCTGGCGTATTCTGCTTAGCTGAATAAAGTTTGGTAAAACATTCATTATTTTTAAGATTAGTTTTTTATGATCTGATTTCTTGCAAGTTTATAGGGCATAAGCTATTTGAAATGTTGCATACATACTGCTTTGTAGGGTATCAGCTTTCCTTGTCCGGGGGTTGGTTATATTTTTCACTAATGTATGATTTTTTTATTTTATGTACGACTGCCGATACTGCCGGCAGCCCGTTCTGAGGCTTTTTTTGATAAAATCTTTTTTTTGCAAGGAGTGTCGAATGAAAAAAATAATTTTTGCTCTTTTGGCCGTAATGGTTTTCGCTTTTGCGGCAAATGTTCAGGCTGCTGATTCTTCATGGGATCAGGTCAAGGCTAAAGGTGTTCTGACTATCGGTCTTGATGACGCCTTCCCTCCCATGGGATTCCGTCTTGATGACGGAACTCTGACCGGATTCGATATCGATGCTGCTGAAGCTCTCGGTAAGAGACTCGGTATTAAAATCAAATGGCAGCCTACAGCATGGGACGGAGTTATCCATTCTCTTAATGCCAATAAATTTGATTGTATCTGGAATGGCATGACCATCACTCCTGAACGTGCTGAAGCTGTTCTTTTCACCAAGCCTTACATCATGGACGGTCAGATTGCCGTTGTTTCCATGACCAACTCCAAAGTTAAGGCAACCAGTGAACTGAGCGGAACTGAAGTTGGTGTTCAGAAAGGTTCTCCTGCTCTTGAAGCAGCAAAAACTATCAAACCTGCTCCTGCTGAAATCCGTGAATATGACACCAACCCGAAAGCATTTCTTGATCTTGAATCAGGTCGTCTCGCTGCAGTTGTAGTTGACAACGTTTCCGGTCGCTACTACATCGCACAGCGTCCCGGTAAATACCGCGCTCTGCCAGGATTCATTTCCTCTGAGCCTTTTGGTGTGGCATTCCGCAAGAATGATGTTTCTCTTCGTGACATGGTCCAGAAGACTATTGATGAAATGGTCGCTGATGGAACCATGGGTAAAATTTCACGTAAATGGTTCGGCGAGGACATCACCAATCCCAAGAAATGGTAAGGCATGATTAACTCGATGAAATTGATTGGAAAGAGCGGGGCGGTAATTGTCCCGCTCTTTCTGTTGCTAATGTTCTGCTTTCCGCCCGCTGTTCAGGCTTCCGCAACTTCGGATGCTCTGATCAAACAGGCTGGAAATGCAATGGCCACCGGTAATCTGGATAAAGCTGAAGAACTGTTTCTACAGATACCAAAGCCCGGACCGGAAGGTGATGACGGTGAATTTGTGTACTCCCGTATGCAGGTTGCCCGTTTGAATTTTTCTCTTAAAAAATTTGATGAAGCCCGTGGAAATGCCAATGAGATATTAAAAATATATCCCGGCAATATTGAGGCTAAAAATTTTCTTGCGTCAATTGAGAGAGCCCAGAAGCCCGAATGGAAAAAGTTTCTTGAAGACTGTACCAGATTTTTACCGACTCTGCTGAAAGGGGCATCCATGACCCTGCTTCTGGTGTTTGTGACCATGCTGGTCTCACCTGTTGTAGGTCTGCTTATAGCTCTTGGAAAAATAAGCCGGGTCAGGCCGTTTTCAAGTATATGCTGGTTCATAATCTGGTTTTTCAGAGGGACTCCGCTTCTGCTGCAACTGTTTTTTATCTATTACGGTCTGCCAGCCATGGGTATAACCCTTGCGCCTATAACTGCCGCGCTTATCGGCCTTGGAATCAACTATTCGGCTTATCTTGCAGAGATTATACGGGCGGGAATAGAATCTATTGATGCGGGCCAGACAGAGGCAGCTAAAGCTCTTGGAATGACATATTCCCAGACCATGCGCAGGGTTATTGTTCCGCAGACATACAAACGGATAATACCGCCTGTAGCTAATGAATTTATCGCTCTCATCAAGGATACGGCACTTGTTTCGACAATTTCCATGGTTGAATTGATGCGTTCAGCGGACCAGATGTTCAATGCCTATTTCAATATTAGTGTGCTTGTTTTGGCTGCTATAATTTATCTGGTGTTTACCAGTGCCTTCACCTTTGTTTTTGAAAAAATTGAATACAAAGTCGGAAAGTATGAAAGGCGTTAAGCTCCCGATGAATGCTGTAATTTCCAGGACTCCGAGATATAAAAGTTTAAACGGGTTGATATAGATGGAAACAATTTTAGAGCTGAAACAGGTAGTTAAAAGATTCGGTAGCTTAACCGCTGTCGATCATATTGATCTTAAAATCAAGCGCGGAGAAAAAGTGGTTATCGTCGGGCCTTCAGGCTCCGGTAAATCAACACTGCTCAGGACCATGAATTTTCTGGAAATAATTGATTCCGGGGAGCTCCTGTTCGAGGGAAAGCCATGCGGCTATACCGAAAAAAATGGCTCATTGGTGCTTGATAACCAGAAAAAACTCTGTGCATTACGCTCTGAAATTGGTATGGTCTTTCAGCAGTTCAATTTGTTTCCGCACATGACGGTTGTGAAGAATGTCATGGAAGGACAGGTTACTGTTCTCGGACGCTCCAAACATGAAGCCCGTGAGATAGCTTTAAGCACTTTGGATAAAGTTGGCCTTGCCGATCGTGCCGATGTTTACCCGGTTACGCTTTCCGGCGGTCAGAAGCAAAGGGTGGCGATTGCAAGGGCTTTGGCCATGAATCCTAAAATGCTTCTCTTTGACGAACCTACTTCAGCACTTGATCCTGAACTTGTCGGTGAGGTTTTTGATACCATAAGATCACTGGCTGAAGAAGGAATGACCATGGTTATAGTCACCCATAATATGGGTTTCGCCAGAGAAGTGGCCGATACGGTTATTTTTATGGAGCGTGGTAATTTTATAGCTAAAGGAACTCCTTCTGAATTCTTTTCTGAGCAAGAAATTCATCCCAGAATCAAGGAGTTTTTAGATAAAATTTTGTAATTTTGTTGTACTCTCCCTTAATTATGGAGAGCCGGTCGTGAGCCGGACCTGAAAGTTGAGGTGCCCATGGATTGTCCATGGGCACCTCTGCTTTTGTACTACTTTTCAGGAGGTTCAGGGCTGGAACCAGGTATAGTTCCAGCCCTGTCTAAAGAGTTATTAGGAGGATCAGTGTTTCTCTGAATACCCTGAGCAGCACCTCTACCGGAAGGCTCTGTCCAGAGTGATGATTTTTATTTTGCCCGTTAATCTTCAGAGAAACATATATTACTAAAGGCTTTGATCACAATAACGTTTCCAACCCATGATGGAAGCTGCTCCGGCTATGGTTGTACCATAAAAAATCACCGGTTTTTCCCGCAGAAAATCTTCCAGAGTATCGTTCACAATTACTGTTCCAGTAGACAGAATTATATCTGCCCATTCTAAGGCTTCCTGCGAAGTTTCGGAACCTTCGATAACGGCATTGAACTTTTTCTGTCCAATGTTATCCGGGTCAAGGTCCAATACACGATATTGAAACTCGGAACTCAGAGCCTCAACCATTTTAGGCTGATATCCGACCTGAGTTATTTTCACATCCCCGTAGTTATCGCGTATGTATTGCGGTAGCTTGCCTGCACAGATTGTTGGTTCCTTATCCTTACAGTGTATAGTCCGGTCTGTTTTTCCCAGATAACGCATTGTTGCATTAAGGGAAGATATAAAAATAGCTCTTCTGAAATTATTTTCAAGATCCATTTTCGAAATTTCTCCGATCGTTCCGGAAAAATCACCGAACATATCAGTGAAAGCCTGTCCTTTACATCCGCAGAAATCAGCTTCCATCAATCTTTCTTTTCCTTTCTGGAGCGGAAAATCATCTCCCTCAGGATTACCGATTGCTTCTTCAATGGAAAGAACTCTGGCTTTTACTTTTATCTGTTGATCCAGCAGACCGCCACTTTTCCAGATTTTAGCAGCTTCAGCTTGAACTTTATTTAAGGTTTCACTCATTATTTGCCTCTACAGGTTTATGTTGCGGAAAGTTTTTTCAGCGAGATGAATATGATTAAAGACATTATTCCGATAATTATTGACAACATGGCGGCTTTGTCAAATTCCCCGCTGAAAACGGAGTTATAAATTTCAAGAGACATCGTATTGGTCCGGCCTATAATATTACCGCCAATCATAAGGGTAATACCTACTTCTCCGAGTGATCTTCCAAGTGCCATCACCATACCGGCTGCAAGGCTTTTACGAATGTTCGGCAGCAGTACCAGAAAAAAAGCCTGAAAACGGTTTTTTCCCAATACCATAGCCACTTCTTCAAATTTTTTAAGATCTCCTCCAAGTGCGGCCTGTATCGGTTTTACAACCAGAGGCAGCCCCGCAATGAATGAAGCCAGTACAACCCCGGAAAAACTGAAAACAATTTCCTTACCGAATATTTTACTCAGTGGTCCGACTCTGCCTAATAACATAAGGAGGACAAAGCCGGTGGCTACAGGGGGAAAGACCATGGGCAGTGTCACCAGCAGGTCTAAAAGTTCCCTGAAAATGGATTTTCCTCTCCCCAGATAATACCCGAATCCCAGACCGGCTACCAGAAACAGTATTGAAGAAACAGCCAGTACTTTGACCGTGAGTATTATCGGAGAGGTCACCTCAGGGGACATAAGCAGTTCGGAGTACAACTTTTATCCCCTACAGGCCGTGTTTAGTGATGATTTCTCTGGCCTGATCAGATTTTAAAAATTCCATGAAGTCGTCAACTTCAGGGCTTTCATTTATAACTCCGGCTTCAATTTCAATGGCCGGGTAATCAGCGGTATCAATAATTTCATATCCGCCGATTTTATTCTTTACATTAAGTGCGTGGGTCAGATTGATGAAACCGAGATCAACTTCTTTTGATATTACATACGATGCAACCTGAGGAACTGTAGCAACAATTACGAGTTTATCTTTAAGCTTTTTATCAAGCCCTTTGTTTTTGAGGTAAGCCATGGCAGCGCGACCATAAATAGCCCGGTCAGGATCAGGGAGGGCGATGCGCTGGATATCAGCTGATTCAAGTGAAGAGCTGTTTTCAAATTTTTTACCGGGGATCATTGCTGCAACAAGTTTGCCGCTGCCGAGGGTAAAAAGTTTGCTGAATTTAATTCCGGAGCGGTCAAGGAACCATTTTGCCCCGATTACTATATCAACCCTGCCGCTGACTTTTGCCTGCGATGTTACGCGGGCCATATTTCCGTAAATCAGCTCCGGAGAAGTTCCTTTCAGCTTCTGATAGTTGCTGCACAGATCGTTGACCATTTTTTTATATCCTGCGCCGGCAGCGAGAACAGGTCTTTTGGCGGCATACGCCTGTGAGAAACATAGAGTAAGTGCAAGAACAGTAATGAGAACATAAATTTTGCGGTTCATTTTCAGACTCCGTGGGCAAGGTTGTTTAGGTTCAGACAGCCATACCGGTTACCCGGCAGAGCATATCTTTTGCCATCTCCTGTGATTCTTCGTGTGGTTGTGACAACCGTTTCAGCCATTCAGGGCTGATCCGGCCGGCAACAATAGGCAGAATTGTATCAGCCAGTTCGTTGGCTTCGCCAAGGTCATGGGTGACATGCAGAACCGGGATGGAAAGATCTTTTTTCATTTTTCCAAGCTCGGTGCGAAGTCTGTCGCGGGTATCGGCGTCAAGTGCTGAAAATGGTTCATCCAGCAGAAGCATTACCGGTTCGCGGGCGAGGGCCTGACAGAATGCGGCACGCTGTCTTTCTCCACCTGAGATGGTACATGGTTTGGATTCAGCAATATGGGAAATGCCGAAAAGTTTCATAAGTTCAACTACTTTGCTTTCACTTTTAGCAGCAAAAGCAACATTTTTTCTGACGTTCATGTGAGGGAAAAGGGTGTAGTCCTGAAAAACAAGACCCAGATCCCTTTTCTGTGGAGGCAGAAAAATTTTCTTATCGGTGTCTACCCACACTTTGTCGTTGAAAGTTATTCTGCCGCTGTCAGGGCGAACGAGACCGGAAATTATGCGGACAAGAGTTGTTTTACCTGATCCTGATGGTCCTACTATCGCAGCCAGATTTCCGGCACGGCATTTAAAGGAAACATTGAGTTCAAAGTTCGGCAGTTTTTTAGTTACGTTTACTTCAAGGGTCATGGGATCTCCTATTTGATGCTGCCCATAATGAGCAGTACAATGTAACTGAAAATAAGGAGCACTATTGAAAGAGACGCGGCTCCGGCATAATCAAGCATTTCCACATGTTCAAAAATTGATATGGAGGCAACTCTGGTCTGCCCGGGAACGCTTCCGCCGATCATAAGTGCAACTCCGAATTCGCCGACAGTGTGAGCAAAAATCAGCACCCCTGCAGAAGCAACTCCACCAAGTGAGTTCGGAAGTATGACACGGAAAAATGTTTTTATTGGGGAAAGTCCCAATATGTAAGCTGATTCAATCAGCCTGGTATCAAGTTTTGCAAAAGAAGTTTTCAACGGTTGTATGGCGAACGGAAGACTGTAGACCATTGATCCGATAACCAGCCCGCTGAATGAAAAAATCAAACGACTTCCGGTGAAAGTTTCCCATCCTTCCCCTAATGGGGAATTTGGTCCCATCGCCACCAGAAGATAGAAACCAAGAACTGTCGGTGGAAGTACCAGCGGCAGATTGCAGGTTGCCTCAATGATTTTTTTACCTTTAACTCTGCTGAACACGATAAAATAAGCAAGAGGCAGAGCCGCACAAAGAAGAAGCGGGGTGACGCACAGCGCAAGCCGTGCGGTCACCCATAATGACGCTGTATCCATAAATTTATTCGTATCCGTATGAAGTTATGATAGTTTTGGCTTCATCAGTTTTAAGCCATGTCAGGAATGCGGCTGCGGCATCCTGTTTACCTGCTTTTAAAATGCAGACATCCTGAGTTACCGGACCAGCTTCAGCAATGGACCAGTATTTTCCTTCTTTTCCTTTAGGAGACAGAGCCTGTGAGAGAGCTACAAATGAAGCATCGGTAGAACCTGAGTAGGCATAGAGGAAAGACTGGGCTACGTTTTTACCGTAAGCGATTTTGCTTTCAGCTTTATCAAGCAGTCCTGCTGCGGTGAGAGCTTCAATAGATCTTTTACCGTAAGGAGCTGTTTTGGGGTTTGCAGTACCGACTTTTGTCAGTTCTGAAGAAGTGATAACATCTTTCCATGTTGCGATATTTTCAATTTTTGCACTCTTGCTCCAGAGAACAAGTTTACCTTTTGCATAAGTGCTCGGCTCGATGGAGAGACCTTCTTTGAAAAGAAGAGCAGGGCGTTTCTGATCTGCTGCAAAAAATACATCGTAAGGAGCACCGTTTTTGATCTGACCGTAAAGCATTCCGGTTGAACCGAATGCGCAGGTTACGTCAGTTCCGGTGTTCTTTTCGTAAAGTTTTACCAGATCCTTCATTGCGCCGGTAAAATTCGCTGCACAGGCTACTGATAGGCTCTGGGCGAATGCACTGGCGCAGAACATAAGCATGATGCTCAGGCAGATAACGATAGTTGCGAATTGTTTTTTCATTGATGATTCCCTCAAATTTGGATTGACACATAATTAAATCGGGTAATTTTGACTCTTAATCTTCGCGGCCCGATTTTTACCAATGGTCCCGGCTTTGCATGAAGACAGGGACTAACATACGTTTTTTCAATGGTTATTGAGTTTTTAAGAGAAAAGACAAGTCGGTCACGTTATTTATCAAACTCGTGACAGCAAAGTTATCTGTTTGAATATTTGCAGAATATATGCCTAACTCAGCTTTAACAGGGTGCATGAATTTCAGGAGAAGGTTATGAATTATTATAGCGGTGGAAGGGGCGGAAGAATCTCACCATCTGATGTTTTCAGCGTTTCCAACAATGTCAATTATCTTGATTCGGCGCAGTTGGATCAGCTTGAAAACTCCTTTAGAAAGTGGATTGTGGCTGCCAGACGGGTGGACGTTATTTTCTCACGCGAGAGAATGCTGCATCTATTTTTGATGCTCAGATTTACAGGGGCCAGACTCGGGGAAGTACTTGGTCTTTCTGATCAGGATATTATGCTGAACAGTTCTGAGGTTAAAATAGGTGACGGGGATTCCGCACGCAGAGTACCTCTTCCGGCAGATTTCTGTTCAGAACTCGGGTCATTTTTGGACAGTCCGGCCCGGCTTGTTTTCAAGGGTAAAATTTTTAGTTTTGATCAGGGGCATGTCCGCCGTTACTTTTATGACCGGGCCGAATCCTGCGGCTTTTCCCGTGAAATGGGTGCGCCCAAAGTGATCAGAAATTCACGGGCAGTGGAAATGCTGCGCAGTGGAGTGCCTTTGACTGTTGTGCGTGAGGTTATGGGGCAGGCTTCACTAGATTTTGCAAATGATTTCCAGTGTTTTACCGAGTCTGATGTAAGTTCGATAGTAAAACGTCTTGCGCTGAGCAAAATGAGTCACCAGACCAGTGCCAGAAACACTTTCATTGGTCATATTACCTCCCTCGCTGAAGACGGTCTGATGGCCTCCATTGATCTTAAAACTGAATCCGGTCTTTGTGTTAACTCCATAATTACCTTAGAAAGTCTTCATTCTCTTGGGCTTAAAAACGGCAGTCCGGTAATTGCCACTGTCAAGGCTCCGCTTCTTGGTGTAAGCCCGGTTAACAGAGAAACAAAATTGAGTGCAAGCAACTGTTATGAAACGGATGTTATCAGAATCAAGAAGACCGCAGTCATTGCCGAGATTACAGGTAAAACAGCTACAGGGCTTGAACTTTGCGCTTTGATTTCAACCGAAGATCTTGATGAAATGCAGCTTGAAGAGGGCGGAAGAGCCGTGTTTTATTTTAAGTCTCTTTCCGTTGTCCTGAATACAATCTGATTGATAATATTGTTAAAATAACAGTACGATAATGTATTATAATCCATTTTTGTAGCTTTATTTGTTACGTAAAGGTAATCATTTCGACCTCCGAGATTCTTCAAGAAAGGTTAGATTTCTATTTGTGAGACATTTATTAAATTTATTTTATAAGACTTTTATCCACCCGGTTGATCCTGGTCTCTTTATGACCCGGTACGCTGCAAAATCTGTCGGAGCCTGTTTAACGGCACTTATTCTTGCGTATCTAGTTCGTGTACCTTTAAATTATCTGCACTGGTGTATGTACGGGGCTGTAGCAGTTGTTCTGTTCCGCTCCGGTAGTACTTTTTCCGGTCGTAAAAAAGCTGCGGCAATACTGCTTGCCGGAGCCGTCATCACTGTTCCGCTTGCTTCTTATGCAGGCTCTTTTCAATTTTTAAGTCTGCTGTATATTTTTATTGCGGCCTTTGCTGCTTTTATCATTCCCGCTCTTGGAGTATCCGCCTCCATTCTTGGACTGGGATTACTGGTTATAAATCTGCTGAGTGTTTTTTCCCCTGCGGATTTTATGACAGGTGTCACCCGTTCCTGTTTTGTTCTTCTCGGCGGGGTCATCTCTTATATAATGATATTTTATGTCTGGCCTATAAGACCTGAAAATATTTTATTGCGTGCCGGAACAGTTGCCCTTGGTGATATGGCTGCCTTTTTCAATGCTGTAGCCCGTTATTCAGGGCGTTCAGGCAAAGTGAAAGAGCTGGCTTCATTGCATGAGGTCTCAGTCCTTTCGCTCAGAAGGTACAGGCGTTATCTGGAAGCGATGAGCATTGATCCGATGAAGGAATTCGGAGCATCGCAAGGGCCTGCTGCTTTATACTCGCTACTTGTAAGAATGCTGGAAGCAGTGGTCGGACTTTCCAACAGCAGCGGTTTTGCCAGAAACGAATCTGCTTTTGATGATTTAAAATCAAATTTTAATAAACAGATGTTTAAGGCCGCTGAGTCCTTTGATTTGTATAGTAAAAATTTTGCTGACGGGGCCAAGGCTCCTGATATTGAAGGCTTTTATACAGGTGTTAATGATCTGGAAGAAGAACTGCTTAACCTTGGAGCGTATCGCCGGGGAGATCATCCCAAACAGGTCTTTCTGGAAGCATGGGGCGCAATCTATGCCATGCGCAATGTAGTTGTTGAATTTGAGCAGATGTCTAAAATCAGGTTTGCCGCCCGGCGGGAGTTTGCAAAACATGCTGCGTAAAAGTCTCGCTATAATAAAAAATGAATTCCGATCTGATTCCGTCCTTTTCCGGCATGCTGTGAGAGGTGCTCTGGCATTGACTCTGGCCATGGCCCTTGCAAGAGGGCTGGGCCTTAAGCATGCGGTGTGGCTTCCTATCAGTGTAATGGTCATTATGCGTCCGTCAGTAGGCGGTACTTTGCGCCATAGCTGGAGAAGGCTTACAGGTACAGTGCTCGGAGCTGCTTTGGGAATACTTATTCTCTTTTTTAAGCCGGCTCTTGGAGTCTCAATAGCACTGATGCTGCTTCTCTTTTTCCTGACTATTATGTTCAAGGTCTATAACTACACTGCTTTCAGCTGTTCGCTAACTGCCGCTGTTATTTTACTGCTGGGTATTATTTTTGCCGATGGCTGGGAGATGGGGCTGGAAAGGATCATTGATACTGTTCTTGGAATTACAATCGGACTCGGAGCTTCTTTTCTGGTCTGGCCTAATATGGCCAGAAAAAATCTACGGGCTCAGATGGGCGATCTTATCCATGCCCAGTACAATCATTTCAAACAGTTAACAGAGTCATATCTTGACGGTATGTGGCGTGAATCTGATCTTGTTGAAAGCAGAATTGCGGCATCAATGGCACTTGATATCTGTGCTGAATTTTTTCATGAGGCTTCTGCTGAACCCGGCCTTCAAGGGCGTCAGCGGCAGGACCTTTTCAGATTGCTGCGTGTTTTTACAAGAATGCACAGGATGCTGACCGCCATGTCTTCTACCATCCGGCGTTCACCCGGAGGACCGCTTGAGGCTTTTGAAAAAGGAATGCGCCGTTTGCTCGGCAGGGCGCTAACGCAGTATCGCTGGCTGGAGAGATGCGCCCGTGATCCCGAGCATTGCTCAAACAGACCGCATTTTGACCGTGCTGTAGATGAGTTTCTTGATCTTGTTGGAGAAATTAGAGCTCGTGGTGAACTTGAAGAAGTTCCGCTTGAACGGCGTAACAATATTTCAGCGTTTATATGGCAGATCAGAACTCTGGGTAATGAAATCAAAAGGGCCGAGAGAAGGCTTAATGATCTTAGAGGCCGCAGCAGTAATTAATCTGATAGCCTTGGCCTATCTTAATCAGACCTTCATGATTTAAGACTGTCGTTGTTTTATTTATAAAACATGTATAAACTCCGTGGTTAATAATAAACAGGGGTGCCGCACATGACAAAAGTATTCATATCCTTTCTATTCAGTTTGTTTCTTCTCACTTCAATTCCAGTCGGTTCGGCGGCAGAAGTTACTGCTCATAATTATAAACCTGAGAAGACTGTTGAAGCGGTCAAAAAAATTATTCCCCGCTGGCATGAAGCTGTCGGTACTGTTCAGCCGAAAACAGATGTCCGTGTCGAAGCGCGTGTAACCGGAAGAGTGCATAAGGTTCTGGTCCGTCCCGGTGATAGAGTCAGTGCCGGTGATCCTCTCATCGAACTGGATAACAGAGCTTCTGAAATCAGGATGCAGCGTGCCAGACAGAATGTGGATTCAGCGGTAAGTTCTGTCGGACAGGCCAGAGAAGCTTTAAGTTCAGCAAAAGCAAGATTTTCCAAAACAGAGTCCACCTATCGCAGGATGAAGGCTCTTCATGATAAAAATGTAGTAACTACGGAAGAGCTTGAGCAGGATGAAACTTCATATCTGCAGGCAAAAGCCATGCTCGCTCAGGCCGAAGACGCCTTGGACGAGGCTAAGTCACGGCTTGAGGAGGCCAGAAAAGGAGCGCAGGAAGCTACTATTATAGCCGGCTACACGACAATCACTGCTCAGGAAGATGGAATAATTGCCAAAAGAAAAGCTGAACCCGGAGACCTAGCCCTACCCGGAAAGGAACTGCTGACATTACAGACCGGAGGCAGTCTTCGGCTGGAAGCCATGATTCGTGAGGGACTTATAAGCAAAGTCCATATTGGTGATAAACTGCCCGTAGTGATCTCCGCCCTTGGTACTCAGGGCAATATTGAAGGTATTGTAGAGGAAATTGAACCCCTTGCTGATCCTGTTACCAGAACATTCATGGCTAAAGCCAGAATACCTGTAGAACCGGGCCTTTATCCGGGTATGTTCGGCAGGCTTTATATTCCGATTGAAAAAACTGAAACCGTTCTGATACCTGAAAAAGCAGTTATAAGAGTCGGGCAGCTGGAAACGGTTATGGTCAAATCAGGTTCAGACTGGCAGCAGATTTTCATCCGCACAGGAAGAATTTATAAGGGAATGGTTGAAGTGCTCTCAGGCCTTTCAGGCGGAGAAATTATCGGAATAGGCGGAGGTCCGTTATGAGCGGGAACAGTGAGGGACTGATCAAATCACTGGTCAGATATTTTCTTACTTCACGCATGGCCATTGTTGTTCTGCTGGCATCTTTTGCCCTCGGCGGTGCAGCTCTTATCGTGACCCCAAGGGAAGAAGAACCCCAGATTGTCGTTCCTATGGCGGATGTTCTGGTTCAGGCTCCGGGCGCTTCGGCTGAAGAAGTTGAGATGCTGGTCACAACACCTCTTGAAAGGCTTTTGTGGCAGATAGATGGTGTGGAGTACGTTTATTCAATTTCCCGGAAAGACAGTGCCTCGGTTACCGTCCGTTTTTTTGTCGGTGAGGACCGCGAAGATTCACTCATAAAGCTGCACAACACCATTCTTAAAAATCAGGCACTGGTACCTTCCATTGTTACCGGGTGGGCCGTGAAGCCGGTAGAGATTGATGATGTTCCCATTGTTTCGCTGACACTTTATCCTGAAAAAGGATACTCAGACCGCTACAGTGATTTCGATTTAAGGCGTATTGCCGAAGAATTATATCACCGCCTTGCAGAACTGGAAAATATTTCAAGGGTTTCAATTTATTCAGGAAGAAGTAGAGAGGTCCGGGTCGAGATAAGCCCGGAACGTCTGGCAGGATATAATATTTCTCCTCTTGAGGTGCAGGAGGCTTTGCGTGGTGCAGACAGATCCATGAGTGCCGGTTGCTTTATTGCCGCCAATAAACGCAAGGACGTGGTTAGTCAGTCTTTTCTTCTTTCTGCGGACGAAGCGGCTGCTCTTGTCGTGGGTGTTTCCGATGGCAACCCGGTTTACCTTCGTGATGTTGCGGACATAATAGATGGTCCGGCAGAACCACGCAGTTATTCCCGAATCGGATTTTCTGATTTTTATCTGAAAAGCATAAACAGCGGAGCAGAAAGCTCTTCTCCGGCAGTGACCCTTGCTCTTGCCAAGAAAAAAGGCACAAACGCTGTGGATGTTGCCGATAATATCATTGTCAGGATGAATGAATTAAAATCCGAAGTTCTTCCTGATGGTATAGCTGTTCGTGTCACCAGAAATTACGGAGAAACAGCACAGGAAAAAGTAAACGAACTGCTAAGCTCTCTCGGCTATGCCATCGTAACGGTTGTTGTTCTGCTGGTTTTTACTCTCGGATGGCGCGAATCAGTTGTTGTCGCCCTTGCTGTTCCGATGAGTTTTTCGCTGGCTTTATTTATGAGCCAGCTTTTCGGATATACAATTAACAGGGTTACACTTTTTGCCCTTATCCTTTCTCTTGGTCTGGTTGTGGATGATCCTATAACCAATGTTGATAATATTCAGCGTCATATTCTGAAAGGTAAAAAGAATCCTCTTGAGGCTACTCTTGATGGTGTGCGTGAAGTTTTACCACCTGTCATCATGTCTACTCTGGCGATCATTGTTTCTTTTGTTCCTTTGTTTTTTATTACCGGAATGATGGGACCGTATATGGCTCCTATGGCGGCAACCGTTCCGCTTACAGTTACTTTTTCAACAGTAGCGGCCTTAACTGTGGTTCCGTGGATGGCCTATATACTCCTTAAAAATAAAAAACCGGTTGCAGTCTCAGCTGGTTCTGAAAATACAAATGGAGCTTTTGACGGTGTACATCCCCGTCTGCTTTCCATTTATCAGAAATTAATAACTCCGTTTCTTGAAAGTAAATTTTATCGCAGGTTGTTACTGTCCGGAATAATTTTAGGACTGGCCGGAAGCATCCTGCTGGTTGTTTTCCGCTTTGTTCCGGTTAAAATTTTACCGTTTGATAATAAAAACGAATTGCAGCTTGTGATTGATATGCCTGAAGGTTCGCCCCTTGAGGCTACAGACAGAGTTGTCAGGAAATTTGAAAATTATCTGCGCGGAGTACCGGAAATAACTGATTTTGAAAGTTTTACCGGCCAGCCTTCACCGATGGATTTTAATGGTATGGTTCGCCACTATTACTGGCGTGAACAACCTAATTTAGCCGATATCAGGATTAATTTTTTAAAAAAAGAAGACAGGGATGAGCAGAGTCATGCTATCGGATTGAGAATCCGCAGGGATTTACAGAAAATAGCCATGGAAAATGGAGCTGTTCTTAAAATTGTTGAATCACCTCCGGGACCTCCGGTAATTTCAACTATCACGACCGAAGTTTATGGGCGGCCTGAACTTTCGTATCAGGATCTTGTAAGCGGGGCTGTTCATCTGAAAAAATTGATGTTCAAAGAGCCGAATGTTGTGGATGTTGATGATTCTTCAGAAGAACCAAGGACCATGTACGACTTTGTGCTTGATAAAGAGAAAGCCGCTCTGCATGGAGTCAGCACCGCAGATGTAGTTGAAACGCTTCGTCTTGCTCTTTCCGGTGATGTTCCGGCTTCTATTCATTCTCCGCGTGAGCGTCAGCCACTCCCGGTGCGCGTTGTTCTGCCTGTAAGGCTGCGCAGTGGACCGGAAATATTGGGAGAGTTAAGGCTCAAAACCTCTTCAGGCGCCCTTGTCCCCTTGGCTGAACTTGGAAATTTCAGGGAAATAAAAGAAGACCAGCCTGTATATCATAAAAATCTCAAACGGGTGGCCTACGTCTATGCTGAAACAGCAGGGCAGGCTCCGGGTGAAGTTGTTTATGATTTAAAGGATAGGTTGAAAACAGACCCCATGCCTGCCGGAACACGTTCGGAATGGGCCGGAGAAGGGGAATGGAAAATTACAGTTGATGTTTTTCGTGATCTTGGCATTGCGTATGCTGCGGCCTTGACCGGTATTTATATCCTGATGATTATTGAAACGTCCTCATTTTTGATGCCACTGCTCATAATGTCGTCCATTCCGCTGACCATGCTTGGCATCCTCCCGGGATTCTGGCTGTTGAATATGGTTGCGGGCAGGATGGTGGGCGGTTACGCCGATCCGGTATTTTTTACCGCAACAAGTATGATCGGAATGATTGCTCTTGGCGGCATAGTCATTAGAAACTCGATCGTTCTTATTGATTTTATTAAATCATCCGTAGCCGAAGGGTATAACCTGAAAAAGGCTATAGTTCTCTCCGGTGCGGTAAGGCTGAGACCGATTGTGCTGACAGCTTTAACAACAGCTCTCGGAGCATGGCCCATAACACTGGACCCTATTTTTTCAGGGCTTGCATGGGCTCTTATTTTCGGTCTTTTTGCTTCGACTGCTTTTACTCTGGTTGTTGTTCCCTGCGGTTACTACGTTATGTACCGCAAAGAAGTATAAAATATGGACCCGGTTGCCGGATTTAATCTTTAATATCGGCAACCGGCCAGACCAGAAAAGGATCTCCTGTTTTAAAACCGACGCCTACAGCTCCTTTATCAAGGTAGATGGCCATAGCCCAGTCATATTCAAAGCTGCTGGAAGTTGATGACCAGTAAACATCTCCGGTATCGGTGAAAGGATGCTTGTCAGATAATGCCGGATAGGACTCGGAAGCATCAATCAGGCTTTCAAGTTCACGTATGTTAGGCATTCTCCAATTGTTTTTGCTATCACCAGCGTTTAACTCTGCTACTTTTTCAAGGGCTTCCTTCCATGATACAGCACCGCACAGGTCAGCCTTTTTCATCCAGCGAAGTCCTGTCAGTGCGTCTGCTACTGTTTCCCCCTCATCCATAAATCTATGCTTCGGCCATTCCATGCCATGCTGGTTGTCTCTTTTTTTCTGATCGTAATTTGCTTTCTGCCCGGTTAAAGCAAGATTACTGCTTTCACCGCATACAGGCCACAAAAGGGAGTATTCTGTTTTTGCTCCGAAAAACATTCTGCCGCCTTCAAGTTGAACCCGCCATGCATGTTTCAAGCTTCCGGCGTAACTGGTACTAGTCCAGTACCAGGCTAGAAAAATTTTACCGAACGGATTTGGTGCAGCTATGGCAGGTTTGTTTTCATTAAAGCTGATAAGGCTGTGCAGTTCTTTTCTATTTGGCATGCGCCAGTCGTTTCTACCTGCGAAATTCTGGCTGTTTAATGAATCGATGAAATCAAGGCTTTCTTCCCACAGCATGGGGAAGCCTGCCGGATTTGAATTTTTGCTCCAGATAAGTCCTGTTAAAAGATCAGTGACAGTTTCTCCATTTGTTTCAAATCTTGGGTCCGGCCATTTTATTCCTGAAGAGAATTCGGCGTCCTGACCGCTTCCGGCGCAGTTTACAATGTTTCCATTTTCATCATGGCAATCATTTTGTCCTGTTGATAGGGGCCTTATTTTTGTTACGGGATGTGTTATGGTTTTGTCAGACATGTTTTTTGGTTTACCTTAAAAGTGAGGGAAAATAAATTATGACAAAGTATGAATATGATGTTGCGGTTATCGGCGCCGGACCTGCTGGCGGTTCTGTTGCCGGAAAATGTTCCTCAGCCGGAATGAAGGTTGCTGTGATTGAGAAGTTCGGTCTGGGTGGAACATGCCCTCTGGTTGGATGCGAACCTAAAAAAGTTCTGGCAGATATTACTGAAACCGTAGAAAAATATAATAACAGCAATAAACACGGAGTGTTGGGGAAAGGTTCTGTTGAATGGTCCGAGCTTATAAAGTTCAAGCGCTCGTTTACTGATCCTATCACCGCCATTGTGCGCAGACACTACATTAGTAAGGGCATAGATGTTTTTGACGGTCCTGCTGTTTTCAGCGGTCCCCAAAGTATTAAGGTTAAGGGTAAAGAAATACATGCTAAAAAGATATGTATAGCCGGAGGGGCTAGACCAAGAACTATGGGAATTACCGGAGAAGAGCTGGTCTCAACAAGCACTGATTTTTTTGAATTTGATGAACTTCCGAAACGGATATCTTTTATTGGCGGTGGCTTTATCTCATTTGAGCTAGCCCATATCGCTGCGCTTGCCGGGGTAAAGGCGACTATTATCAATAGAAGTGACAGGGTACTCAGAAATTTTGATATTGATCTGACAAAACGTTTGTGCGCGAAGCTGGAAGATATCGGCGTGAAAATAGTTATGAATGAACCGGCTGTTTCGTTACAGAAAACAGATAGCGGACTTATTCTTAAAACCGGACCGCAAGGTAATAATTCTTTTGAAGCGGACTGTTTTATCCATGGTGCAGGCAGAATCCCGGACATAGAAGGATTACGCGCAGATATTGCCGGAGTTGAAACAACTAGTGGCGGAATAGATGTTAATGAATATATGCAGAGTGTCTCGAATCCTTCGGTTTATGCCGCAGGAGACGTAGTCAATCGCGGAATGCCTCTTACTCCGGTAGCATCTCTTGAAGCTGAAATTGCTGCTGACTCAATCATAAATGGAAATAATAAAACCATTGATTACGGATTGATTCCCTACGCCCTGTTTACTTATCCACCAATAGCGGCAGTGGGACTGCTTGAAGAAAAGGCCAGAGAAAAGGGCTTGGATTTTGAGGTGCTCTCTAAGGATGCTTCACGATGGTCAGAATATAAAAGACTGGGGCAGGATTGTGCCGAATTCAAATTGCTAATTGAGAAAGGATCAAGACTTATTTTGGGTGCGCATATAATGGGCGACCGTGCTGAAGAAATAATAAATTTGATAACCCTCGGCATGCGTTGCGGGATAACGATTGATGCCCTTGCCGACATGGTCTGGGCTTACCCATCGTTTGGATATACTCTTAAATATCTGTTGCGTTAGCTTTTAAGTATGATCCATGTTTTTACAGAATCAGGCAAGATTTTGCATGGAATGTGTATTTCCTCAGCCGGAATGCCGTATTAAAGATTCTGAAAAATTGAACAGGATTTAACTGCTAACTTAAGAGAACATGGAGATACCATTGCATTATAGAACTATGCCCAAAAATGGAGATAAACTGTCAGCTTTGGGATTTGGATGTATGCGTCTGCCTATGACAGATGGTAAAATTGACGAGCAGAGAGCTGTTTCTCAGATTAGAAAATCAATTGAAGACGGAATAAATTATCTGGATACGGCATGGCCGTATCATAATGGTGAAAGTGAGCCTTTGCTTGGTAAGGCTCTTAAAGACGGTTACCGGGAAAAAGTTAAAATAGCCACCAAGCTTCCTACATGGCTGGTGACCAGCCGTGAAGATATGGATAAATTCCTTAACGCCCAGCTGGAGAGGCTCGGCACAGATCATATAGACTATTATCTTGTGCATGGTCTTTCAGGGGATTCCTGGGATAACATCTCCGCATTGGGTGTTATGGAATTTCTGGACAAGGCTGTGGAAGACGGCAGAATAATTAATGCCGGTTTTTCATTTCATGGGGAATCCGAGGATTTCAAAAGAATAGTCGACGCCTACCCGTGGGTTTTCTGCCAGATTCAGTACAACTATCTTGATGAGCATTTTCAGGCCGGAACCAGTGGTCTTGAGTACGCTGCGTCAAAAGATATCGGTGTGATAATCATGGAACCTTTGCGCGGGGGCTGTCTGGGCTTAGCTGAAGCTCCTAAAGAAGTTGCTGAAATCTGGGGCAGATCTGAAGTTAAGAGAACCCCTGTGGAATGGGCTTTGCGCTGGGTCTGGAATCATCCTGAAGTTACAGTCGTATTATCAGGAATGAATAACGAAGATCACATAAGTGAGAATATGCGTATTGCATCTGAGGCTGAGCCTGAATCCTTAACCGCAGACGAGCTTTCTCTTATTAAACAGGCTGCGGATAAATACAGGGAGCTTATGCAGGTCGGCTGCACCGGTTGCGGTTACTGTATGCCGTGTCCTGCCGGGGTAATCATTCCATCCTGCTTTGACTACTTCAACAGAATGCACATGTTCGGCGATGAAAAGGAAGCCAAAAGGCTGTATAATATTTTTGCCGGAGGTACCGTTACTCAGCGTGGATCAGGTCTGGCTTCCCAGTGTGTTGGTTGTGGGGAATGTCTTACCAAGTGTCCTCAGAAAATAAGAATTCCGGACATGCTTGAAAGAGTTGCCCGTGAAATGGAAAATTAAACTGGCCGTATATTCTGCCTGATAGCACTGAATTAAATAGTGGCGTGCCAAATGGTACGCCACATGGAAATATTATATAGATGAAAGTATTATATTATGATTGTTTTGCCGGAATCAGCGGCGATATGAATCTTGCAGCTATGATCAACCTTGGTGTTGATGCCGATTTTCTTAAAACTGAACTGGATAAACTCGGTCTTCAGGATGAATTCGAGCTGATCGTCAGTTCTGATTCGCGTAATGGAATTCATGGAACAAAAGTTGATGTTGTTCTTAAAAATCAGGACTGCGGGCATCACCACCATCATATTCATGCTGATAACAACGCAAGCAAGGCTTCAAATTCAGCGAAAGGGCATCATCATAGCGGACACGGACATGATCATTCGCATGGCGAGCATGAACATAGTCATGCACCTAACCGTAATTTTTCAGATATCAGGGAAATTATAAATAAAAGTACCCTTTCCAAGGAAGTGAAAGACACAAGCATCAGCATTTTTGAAAAGGTTGCTGTTGCTGAAGCGGCCGTGCATGGCAAAACCATTGATGAAGTACACTTTCACGAAGTCGGGGCAACTGACTCCATAGTGGATATTGTCGGTGCGGCAATCTGTTTTCACAAGCTTGGGGTTGATGCTGTCTGGGGCTCTCCTGTTGAACTTGGTGGCGGTTTTGTTCGCTGCGCCCATGGAGTTATGCCCGTTCCTGCTCCTGCCACTGCCGAAATATTAAAGAATGTCCCCAGCAGAAGAGGAGCTTCTGATCACGAAGCAACTACTCCGACAGGTGCTGCAATAATCAAAACACTTGTCAGTTCGTTCCCGTCTTCTCCGGTTATGGAAATAACTGAAACCGGTTATGGCATTGGACACCGCAAAACTGAATTTCCTAATTTTTTAAGGGTGTTTTTAGCTGAATCTCAAGATTCTGCTGACGGAAATATATCCAGTAAGGCCTGCCTGTTGCAGTGTAATATTGATGATATGACGGCTGAAATGCTTGGAGCCGCTCTGGAAACGCTGATGGAAAAAGGGGCTATGGATGTTTATTTCACCCCGGTTACAATGAAAAAGAACCGTCCCGGAACCATGCTTTCCGTTCTTTGCTCGGAGGATGACAAAGAACATTTTACCAGATTGCTGTTTTACCATACCACCACACTTGGAGTGAAATGTTTTCCGCTGGATAAAACAGCTTTGGAGAGAAAGTTTGAAACTGTGCAGACCGATCTCGGTCCTGTGACTTTTAAGCATGCTTTAATAGATGGTGAAATTTATCGCTCCAAGCCTGAATTTGAGGATTGCAGAAAAATTGCCCGTGAAAAGGATATATCTCTGTCCCGGGTTTACGAAATAATAAATAAGAAAAGTGTTTAAAGTGAATACTGATAACATCTTAGAAAATAAGTATAAAAAACTTAGTGAATTACTATCTGGGATGGGAAACGCTGTTCTGGCTTTTTCCGGTGGGGTGGACAGTTCATTGCTGCTTTATGCTGCGGCTAAGTCCATTAAGGAAAGTCTGCTGGTAGTAACTTTCAAAACGCCTTATTCTCCGCAATCTGAAATCAAGGCAGCTTTGAAACTGGTTGAATCTTTTGGAGTCCGCCATCTTGTAATTGAAACTGATCTGCCGGATTTTCTGCAGAATAATCCACCTGAGAGATGTTATCTTTGCAAAAAATATTTGTTTGGAAAACTTTTGGAGATAGCCGCTGACAATTCTATCAGTCATGTCATTGACGGAAGCAATGTTGATGATCTCGGAGATTACCGACCGGGGCGCAAGGCCATTAAGGAACTGGGAATAGAAAGTCCTCTTCTTGCTGCCGGATTTTCCAAACAGGATATCCGGGACGTTTCCAGAATAAAGGGTCTGGATACTTGGGATACTCCGGCAGGAGCGTGTCTGCTTACCCGTATTCCACATGGGAATTTTGTTGAAGAATCTGAGCTGCTTAAAATTGATAAAGGTGAACAGCTGATAAGATCCATCGGTTTTCCTGCGGTTCGCCTGCGCAGTCACGGTCGACTTGCCCGTATTGAGGTCCCTTCTGAAGAAGTTGCGGGCCTTTGTTCAGCATTGCTTGAAAGTAGTCTCAGCCCTGAAATTAAGGCTCTCGGATATGATCATGTCACTGTTGATATTGACGGATACCGTATGGGCAGCCTCAATAAGATTGATAAAAAATATTCCTGATCCGACATAAATTTATATAAATGGTTTTTTGATTATGAGTGATAAATTAGTAAAAATATTGAACGGAATTAAAGACGGCAGTCTTAATGTTGATGATGCTCTTGGGATGATAGAAGGAAATACCACAGTTGACCTTGGGCACACGAAATTTGATCTTTCACGGCCATCTAGAAACGGATTCCCTGAAGTTATATATGGTGCAGGAAAAACACCTGAACAGGTCGGTGATATTTTCTTGAAATTGAAAGATCGCACCAATCTGCTGGCGACAAGAGTCCGTCCTGAAATGGCCGCGCATGTAAAAAGTCTGTGTGCTGGGGTAGAGTATAATGAGTTAGGCAGAACCCTCACATATATAAGCCATCCTGTTGATTACCGCGAAGGTGAAGTGATGATTGTCACCGCTGGAACCTCTGATCTCGGAGTTGCTGAGGAAGCCAGAGTTACCTGTGAAATGATGGGTAATCATTCAAAGGTGATATCTGATGTTGGCGTAGCCGGTATTCACAGACTTATGGAACGGCTTGAAGATATTCAAAAAGCCAGAGTACTGATTGTCATAGCTGGAATGGAAGGAGCTCTGGCAAGTGTTATCGGCGGATTGGTTTCCAAGCCGATAATCGCTGTACCCACCTCGGTAGGGTATGGAGCATCTTTTTCAGGGCTTTCCGCGCTGCTGGGAATGTTGACCTCATGCGCCAGTGGAGTATCCGTGGTTAATATTGATAACGGATTTGGTGCTGCCTGTGCTGCAAACAGGATAAACTGCCTGTAATTGGAGTGTGAGGGGAATTTTGGTCCCTCAGATAGAGATAAATGCAACAGCAGCAGATCGCATTATTTGAATCTGCTGCTGTTGTTTTTTAAATATTCCCTTCCCGGATATGATCGTACCGCTCAGGATAATATTCTGCTACAGAGCTGTTCAGCTTTTTTATATCCCGCAAGGGAGGATCACCGAACATTCTTTTATACTCGCGGTTGAATTGTGAGGCACTTTCGTATCCCACTTTCAAAGCTGCGGTTGAGGCATCTTTTTTCCCGGTAAGCATGAGTCTGCGGGCTTCGTGAAGGCGAAGTGATTTTTGAAACTGCAATGGACTCATTGCGGTCATTTCCCTGAAATGATTATGAAAAGTTGAAATGCTCATTCCTGACTTTTTAGCAAGATCTTCTGTTTTGAAGGGCTTGTTAAAATTATGCTGAATCCAGTTGACCACTTGGGCCACCTGCTGACCGTGTGTGCCTGCCGTGGCGGTGTGGCGTAGTCTTGAGCCGAGATCACTCATAAGGAGTCTGTAAATAATTTCTTTGTGAATCAGCGGGGCAATTATGGGAATATCCCTTGGATTATCAAGAAGATCAATCATCCTGTTGAAACAGCTGTAAAGTTCAGCTGGAACTTTGCACAAAGCCATCCCCCTGCTGGTGTGTTCTTTTTGAATTACCGGTAGGTTACTGTCTACAAGAAGTTGGCTTACAGCATGCATATCAAGCCTGTAGACAAGGGATAAAAGCGGTTTTTCGGGTGTTGCCTCCAGAATGCTTGATATAACAGGAAGCCCTACTGAGGTTATCAGCATATCTGTTTCGTTATATACATACTCTTCATTATTATTTAGAACGGCCCGTTTTGATCCCTGAGCAACAAGGCATATTGAAGGATTGTAGATCGTATTTAAAGGGCTTGTGGGCGATTCGTGCCTGACGAAAATCAGGCCGGGTATTTCTGATTCTAAACGATGGCTGAATTCTGTTTTTTGAAGAATTTTCCGGGCAAGTTTTTTACGTGATTTAATAATCTGGTTTGTAGATTCAGTGACCATTTCTATCTCCTTACCCCGGGCTTCTAACAGAATATACTATTTTAATACAATCCGGTCTCTCTCAATCTCGTAGAAATGGGCAAGAATAAAATAGGAATTGAATACTGGAGTAAGTATTCTTGAAGTATTGCTGACTTATGACATGGTTTCGCTCTGTTTAAAAATATTTGAGACATATAATATTATCTTAATCAAGCAGTTCGGAATCAATAAAAATAGTTATAAGCTGACTATCGCAAAATATGTAGCGTCAGTCAGCTCATTAAAATTACAGATAGGGCTTAGAGATTTGATATGCAGAAAAGAGAATTAGGAAAAAGCGGACTTAAAGTTTCAGCTCTGGGACTTGGTTGTATGGGGATGAGTTTTGCTCAGGGGCCGGCAGCTGATAAAAATGAAATGATAGCGCTGATCCGTTCTGCCGTTGAGATGGGGGTAGACTTTTTCGACACAGCCGAAGTCTATGGGCCATATCTCAATGAGGAACTTGTTGGTGAAGCCCTTGAACCTTTTAAAGGTCAGGTTTCCATTGCCACCAAGTTCGGGATTGATCTGCGTGATGGAAAACAGATTCTGAATTCCAGACCTGAGGCCATTCGCAAGTCTGTAGAGGGATCGCTTAAAAGGTTAAAGATTGAAGCGATTGATCTTTATTATCTGCACCGTGTTGATCCTGAAGTACCCATTGAAGATGTAGCAGGAGCAGTACAAGAGCTTATGGAACAGGGGAAGGTAAAGCATTGGGGACTTTCTGAACCCGGAATTGCAACTGTTAAAAAAGCTCATGAAATATTGCCCCTTACTGCTGTTCAAAGTGAATATTCAATGATGTGGCGTGAACCTGAGAGCGAACTCATACCTTTGCTCGAAGATCTGGGTATAGGGCTTGTGCCTTTCAGTCCCCTTGGCAAAGGTTTTCTTACCGGTCGTTTTGATAAGAATTCGACTTTTGGTAAAGATGATTTCAGAAGTATTGTGCCACGCTTTGCTCCAGAGAATCTTGATGCAAATCAGGTCCTTGTTAAATTAATTCATGATATCGCAATGGCTAAAAAGTCACTCCGGCGCAGATTGCTCTTGGTTGGGTTCTTGCTCAAAAAAAATGGATTGTGCCTATACCTGGAACAAGAAATATGAATCGCTTGAAGGAAAATCTGGGTGCAGCTGAAATCACCTTTACTGCACAGGAACTGAGTGAACTTGATACAGCCTTATCGAAAATAGAAATATACGGGGATCGGTATCCTTCCTATCTTGAAAAAAATGTTGGTAATTAAGCCGTACTAATTTTTGTGCATACTGCCGAGCGGTTCTCAGTTCATTCAGCACTTATTCAATAAGTCGTAATCATAAAAATGTATTGCGGCTGAGAGTATGGTGTTCTCGGTTTAAAAATTCAGATTATTTTTTGAAGTAAAAAATTTTTGATTATGTTTTAAATTGTTATCTAATTGTAAAGGATATGGTTTTTAAAATTAATTATGTGTTCCACTGATAATTCTTTAACAGCCAGTCAGCCGGTTGATGAAAGTACAGGGCCGAAAGTCCTTTTACCGCTGATAGGTGTTGTTTTCATGTTGTATCTGGTCATCGGGCTGGCTATGCCTGTTCTGCCACTTTATGTTCACAATGATCTCGGCTTTGATACCTTTATAGTCGGGCTGGTTGTGGGCAGTCAGTTTGCGGTTGCTGTTTTTTCAAGAACCGGAGCAGGGCTTTTTGTCGACCGGAAAGGGGTTAAGCAGGCCGTTGTTCTGGGACTGCTTGTTGCGGCCTGTGCCGGTGCGCTTTGCATAGCCTCAACTCTGCTGGCAAATTTTAAAATACTTTCCATCTCCCTTTTGGTGCTCGGACGTTTTCTGCTTGGGGCAGGAGAGAATCTGGTTATAACCGGATCTTTGTGCTGGGGGATGACCATGCTGGGTCCCAACCGCTCAGGACAGGTCATGGCCTGGATAGGAACTGCTATTTTCGGTGCTCTTGCAGTCAGTACTCCCCTTGGTAATTTTGTTTATGAAAGTTACCACTTTGAAGGTGTAGCCATTGTTTCATTTCTCATTCCACTGCTTGCTCTGCCGTTGATATATCGGCTTGCTTCTGTTCCTCCGCCGCCGAGAAATACCGTATCAATCAAAAAAGTCATCGGTGCTGTATGGATGCCCGGAGTCAGTGTGGCCTTGAGTGGTTTTGGATATGGAGCTGTAACCACATTCATAACCCTGCTTTTTGTTAAGGGAGGCTGGGTCGGAGTCTGGATAGTTTTATCCGCACTGAGTGTCTCTTTTATGGTCGGCAGGCTTTGTCTCGGACATCTGCCGGATAAAATAGGTGGAGCTAAAGTTGCTCTGGTCTGTGTTCTCATAGAAAGTGTCGGACAGGGACTTATCTGGATTGCGCAGGGACCTTTGGCAGCCATAATTGGTGTTACTTTGACAGGTCTGGGATATTCGCTTGTTTATCCCGCTCTTGGAGTTGAATCACTCCGGCGGGTTGTTCCTGAGCATCGTGGACTTGCTATGGCAACCTATACAGTTTTTCTGGATATTTCACTTGGGATGAGCGGACCCGTGCTGGGCTGGATAGCCGGCCGATCAGGACTTGAGTCTGTCTACCTTGTAAGCATGATTGTTGCTTTATGCGCAACTGTGATGATTGTACGTTTATTAAAGGCTCCCTGTATCATCTGTGAATAATTGAAATTTAGTTAAAAACATAAAAATTCGGGAACTGAAGTCCAGTTCCCGGATTTTTTTATTAATTATAAATTGATCAGCTCAGCTTGCTATTGCGATTATCCTGCCAGCTTTTTATTTTTTCAAATGAGTCAAGAAAACGGTAATAAAATTTTACGTCATTACCTAAAGAGTTGCCGTTAAATCCGTGCATTTTGGCATTCATAAAGCCAGTTGAACGGTGGTGGGTGCAGGAGAGCTGTCCAAGATACCTCACCTTATAGCCGTGCAGACGCAGATCAAGATGAAAAGCAACATCATCAAGCTGGCTTGGCGAAAAACCGATATCAAATCCCGGCACTTTTTCGAAACACTCAGTCCTGATTAAATGGCAGCAGCCCATCACGGTATCAACATCACGTCTGACATCATATAACCCTGAATCCGTAGTATGCAGCGGCGTACTGAGACTAAGCCTGATTATACCCGGTTTAGCTATGGATGTGTTCCGGTAAAGATACTGGTAGCTAGAGTCTTGCGGATTCAGAACCTTGCAGCCTACAGCTCCTATCTTCGGATCTTCTTCTATTGCAGTAACAAGGCTTTCCAGCCAGTCCGCCGGTAATTCCACATCATCGTCAAGAAAAGCCATGTATTCAGTGTTTCTGGATGTCAGAACACGGTTCACAAGGTAATTTCTTGCAGCAGGAGCTCCAATATTAACCGGCATTACGATTAATTCTATGGAAACCTCAGGATATTCAGACTTTATTTTCTCAACTACATTCTGACTGTTATCACTGCACCCGTTGAGCAGAATAATTATATCGGATTTTCCAAGAGAAGATTTGCAGACGCTGTGCAGGGTCATTTCAAGGAAACTGTCTTTGTTGAATGAGTATATGCAGACAGGAATGGACCTGTCGCCAAGAGCGTCTTTTTTTATGGTAAAGGGATTTTCAAGTTCAGCTTTGAGCAGTTTTATCGGAGTCTGTGACGGGTCTATTGCAAGAGATTTTGCAAATAGCTCGGCTGCTTTTTGCTTATTACCTGTCTTTAGATAACTTGCGCCCATAAGGTTGCAACTTATGTCGCGGTCCATGTCTGCTCCATCAGCTATCTGTTCCCAGTAATATAGTGCCTCTTCAAACTTTGCATACTTGGCATGTTTCAATGCCAGCAGGTGTTGCCAGTCCTTTTTGAAAAGATCGGGAACCTCAAAATTATTCAGCCATGATTCAAGCGGGAGACCACTTGAGATGTCCATTTCCAGCAGCATATCAGCTAAAGGTAGACTGGCTGGAGAAGACTGCAATTCAGCCAGAATAACATCGTGGGCTTTCTGAATTTTACCGCGTTGTTGCAGATGTGTGATTCTTGACTGAAAATCAGAGGAAATATTGTGCGGGGCGAGTAACTTGTTTTTTACAGAGTTCTCCGCTGTGTTGTAGAGCTGGGCCGTGACATTTTGAAGAATGGGATTAAATGGTGACAGCTGTATGAATTTATTCATCATATGAATAAAGCATTTAATCGCATTCTGGTGCTTAGTGAGATCTGCTTCTGCCAGAAATCTGCTAAAATAGCTTGTGCAGAGATACTCATCAGTCATGAAACAATCCTGATGAGTCCAATAATGCTGGCAGAGTTCATCAAGATTTAATGACTGTAATTCGCTGGGCATTCCCGGAGGCACATATTTAAATTCCATATTCATGTTTAGCTCTCACTCTTGCTTGCGTATTAATTTGTAAGTTAATTTCGGGTTAAAATTTATTTGTTTTAGGCAAAAAACTCATCTGCAGCGCTTTAAGTCAGGAATAATAAAAATAAAACTCAAACAGAACTTTCAAAATATTCTTAAAAATTGGAATGCTACAAAAAATAAATACTCACGGCAAATAGATATTGTCGCTGTAGCAGCGCTTTAAGCCTCTTCCTTCATTTTTAATATAGATCATCCGCATTGCGAATCTTTATTAGATGCCTTGTTGAGGCAGTGTTTCATGGCCTTGCTGGAATAATATCGGCAGTCTCATTCTGTTGATTTTTCATTAATAATAATTCAAGAATTAACTTCCTTTGCTTCTTCAAAATTCAAAGACACAATGTAAGCAGCAAGCGATTATGGTTTTACCTTAATTTTTTGCCACACCAGATATAAAAATCTATAACAACCTAAATATTATGAATAGTTCAGCACCACTCGTTAGCATAATGATTCCTACATATAATCAGCCTGAATTTCTGCCTGAGGCGGTAAATTCGGCCTTGGCGCAGACATATCAGAATCTTGAAATAATTATAGCCGATGATCATTCAAGTGATGAAGCCTGTCTGGACGTTATGGCTTCCTATAAGAACGATTCAAGAGTTCGTGTCTGCCGTAATGAACATAATCTTGGGCGGGTGGCGAATTATCAGAAAACGCTTTACGATCGGGCTCGTGGAGATTTGGTCTTAAATCTTGATGGCGATGATTATTTTGTTGATCCCACATTTATTGAACAGGCAGTTGCACTTTTTCAGGAACATCCCGAATTGGTGATGGTTTCCGGGGTGTTCGATGATCTGTCTCCGGAAGGAGTCCTCAAGTCTAGTGAATCAAATAATTGTGACAAGTGTATATACACGCCAGCCGAAGCCTTTGAAGCTCTGCTTACCGGACGCTATTTCCCGTTTCACGGCTCCACACTCTATAGGCGTGATATGGCGGTTAAGATAGGCTTCTACCAGCATGATATTATTTCAGCTGATCTGGAATCATTACTGCGGTTGATGCTGACCGGGAATGTCGCCTCAATTCCCTGTGAGGCGATGGTTCGCAGGCGGCATGGTGGAAATGTCAGCAGTGCTATTAGTGTTGCTGATTTTATTGATGATACAATCACATTTTCAGCACCATTGCGCTATGGGACAGCGGTTGATCCGAAGGTCGACCGGGAATTCCTAAAGTCTTGGGTCGCACGCTACGCCTATCACAAAGGTAAAGATAACGCCTATAAAATATTAAAGCACAACAAGTCTAATTCAGGATATTTTTCATATGTTTATGAGCTGCTCCGCTGCCACCCCAAAAGTGGCCTCCGTATAGCCTTGCAACCTAAAAATATTCTCAAAGTACTCCGAAACCTGCTGCCGTAAAAAGCTGTGGGGTGTTAAATTTCGGGTAAGCTGCCACCTAAAATTATATGCAATACTATTGAGGATGAATGGCTCCAATACTGGTGGCTTGTGCATGGGATGGGGGAAAAGGATTTTAAGGAGTGAGAAAAAGGCTTGTGCTTAAATTCTTAAAAATTTGTGCTTAAATGCAAAAAAGGGGTTACAGCTTTTGCCGTAACCCCTTGAAATTTCTGGTCGGGATGACTGGATTTGAACCAGCGATCTCTGCGTCCCGAACGCAGCGCTCTACCAAACTGAGCCACATCCCGTAGCGAGGAACTGTATCTATCTAAACCTGCCGCTCTTGGCAAGGAAAAAATAGCTTAAAAAAATAATTTCTTATTTTTTCGAATGTCTTCTCAATGGTGGTTGCACTGTTATTACCAATCGCCTATGGTAAAAATGGAGCAGGGTGGTTTTTTTTGCTAATTTCATGTTAACTATAATAAGTCTGCTAATCGGGTTATATTTTTGCCCGGTCTGTTGGACAAATTTATGTAAATGTGAGATATTTTTCCCGGATACGGGGGTTATCGCTAAATTCCCATTGTCGGTTCGTGCATATTTTCAAGTTCTTTTAGTATACCCTGAATGTTAGCGCGATTTGTTAGTGAAAAGGAGATTTGTTTAGTGATTACGGTTGTTGTTGTCGATGATTCCGCTTTCATGCGCAAGGCTATCAGTACGATGCTGGAAAAAGATTCCGGTATCAAAGTAGTTGCCACCGCTCGTGATGGCGAAGAAGGGCTTGAAAAAATAAGAAAATTCAATCCGGATGTCGTAACACTTGATATTGAAATGCCACGTATGGACGGGCTGACAGCTTTAAGGCATATAATGATGGAAATGCCACGTCCTGTTCTGATGGTAAGCTCATTGACAACTGAAGGTGCTGAGGCAACTTTGAAAGCAATGGATCTTGGTGCTGTAGATTTTATTCCAAAGCAGCTATCCAAGGTTTCTCTAGATATCGTTAAAATTGAATTTGATCTTATAACAAAGGTTAAAACTGTGGCCCGGCGCAAAATGCGTCCCGTGCCTAAATTACGGTCTTCCCTTGCAGCCCACAGAAATGTGGAAAGCCGTTCTGCTGCGAAAGCTGTGAAGCCCAGAGTCGGCAGGCCGAAAAGAGACGTTGTTGTAATTGGCGTCTCAACTGGTGGGCCGCCGGCTGTGCAGAAAATTCTTTCAGCTTTCCCGGCTGATTTCCCGGCAGGTATTGTTATTGCTCAGCACATGCCGAAAGCTTTTACCGGTCCGTTTGCCAAAAGATTGGACGGAGTGAGCAAAATTAGTGTTAAAGAAGCTGAGACAGGTGATAGACTTTCACCCGGACATGCGTTTGTGGCTCCGGGGGGATCTCATCTTATATTAAATCAGAAGATGAGCAGGGTTGATCTCTGCGTCACACCTGATCCTGCCGATGCCTTATACAAACCTTCGGCCAATGTTTTAGTTACTTCCGTTGCCGAGGCAATGGGCAGAAGGGCTCTGGGAGTAATTTTAACCGGTATGGGCAATGATGGAAGAGACGGTATAAAAGTTCTTAAATCAAAAGGCGGCAGGGCTATTGCCCAGAGTGACTCAACTTGTGTAGTTTATGGTATGCCTAAGGCCATAGTTGATGACGGCCTTGCCGATGAAATTGTTGATATTGATGATATGGCAGATGCCATTATGAACAATTTGTATCTGTAAAATGCATTTAACGTGAGTAGGATTGATTACTTTCGTAAGGCTTTTAAACAAACGGGGAATGGGCAATGACGGACTGCGCCAAGATTCTTAAAGACCTTAACAGCGATGATAACGAAATAGTTCGTGAGGCCGCGTTTCAGGCTGGTGAGCACAATTGTGTTGAAGCAGTACCTCTTCTCGCCGAATTATTGAAAACCAACCATTTAGGATTGCAGGAAGCAGCAGATCATGCTTTGAGGCATATAGGGGGAAAGGAAACTGTTCAGGCAGTTGTTCCTCTTCTGAGATCTGATGACGCTCCGGTCCGAAATCTTTCAATGGACCTTCTGCGTGAGGTCGGGGCTCAGGATTTTCCTTCACTGGTTGCCCTTGTCCATGATGAAGATACAGATGTAAGAATTTTTGCTGTTGATATACTTGGTTCTACCGACAGCTTCATGGCTGTTGAGCCGTTATGCGATGCTCTTCTTAAAGACCCTGAAGTCAATGTCAGATATCAGGCTGCGGTGAGCCTTGGTGAATTAGCCAACCCTGATGCCGCTAAGTGTTTGAATCTGGCAATGAAAGATGATGAATGGGTTCAGTATGCTGTTATCGAAGCTCTGGCTAAAATCAAACATGCCAGCTCGGTAGAAGCTCTGGTTAAAGCCCTTGATCACAGTTCCGATCTTGTTGCTTCAATGATCATTGATGCTCTAAGTGAAGTTGGAAACATCAAGGCTGTAACCATGCTGCTCAGGCATCTGGATAAGTCGGCAACAGCTTTAAGAAATAAAATAGTAAAAGCCATAGTTAATATTCTGGGCGGCAAATCTCTCAAGCTGCTTTCCAGCTCCGAAAAGGAAAAACTTCGCCAATACATGCTCATCGCTTTGAAAGATGAAGATGAGGAAGTTCAGGACGCAGCCATTCTGGGGCTTGGATTCGTTGGTGGCGAGAAAGCCAGTGCGCAGGTTCTACAGCTTAGTGAAAAGCTTGATCCTGACCGTGACCGGGAAAGGCTCGCTGCCATTGTTGATAATCTTGCTAATATAGGTCTCAATCAATCCTTAATCGATGCTTTGAACTCTGATTCAGTGAAAGTGGCCACTGTTGCCGTTGAAGTTCTTTCAAAGATTGAAGGACCTGAAACAGCAGAAGCTTTAATGAAGGCTTTCCCTGATAAGGACCGTAACCTTAAGAGGGATATCCTTGCGGCTCTTGTTCAAGTTGCAGGAGCAGAGGCTAAAGACTTTTTTGTCAATGTGCTTGAAACAGAGCAGGATGGGGCAATGCTTAAAGCTACATTGCTCTTTCTTGGTGATGAGCTTGGGCTTGAAGAAGAAGGTGAGAAAATTTTCTCCTTGCTCAGGCATCCGTATGACGACGTCAAGGAAGCAGCTCTTGAAGCTTGTGTTTCAATAGGCGGCGAGGAAATGATTTCCAGATTTGTGGAAATGTTTTCCAGCGATGATCCTATTGATAGGCTTATGGCTGTTTATGCTCTGGGTAAGCTTGATTCCGAAGGAAATCTTGAAATCATTAAACTCGCTCTTGAAGATGAAATTCCTGATATCCGTAAGATTGCGCTGGAATCACTTAATTTATGTACCATCGATAACGAAGACCTCGATTTAATCGTCTCCCGCCTTAATGATGAGAATCGTGATGTAAGGCTGACAGTTATTGAGCTGATGGGGCATTGCTATAATGAAAAAGTTGCTGGTTATATAATTCAGGCCCTTGATGATGCTGACGACTGGGTTCAGATTCGTGCAGCAGAAGCTTTGGGAGAGAAAAAAGAAAAAGCAGCTTTGGCAAAGCTGATTACTTTGCTTGATGCTCCGAACAAACTTGTAGTTCTTAAAGTTATTGACGCTCTAGGCAATATCGGAGGAACTTTGGCTTTTCAGGCGCTGCTGGCAGTTTCTAACTCCAGTGAAGATTCGGAAGTGGTTCAGGCTGCGGAGGAATCAATTCTTAAAATACAAGAAGAGCAAGGAGATGGAGAATAAATGTCTTCTCTGTTTTCCAAAACTATTTCGCTGCGAAAAGAGCTGAAGATTTCAGAGCTGGAGTTCACCCAGCTCAGGGATTTCATTTATGATCAGGCTGGCATTTTTATAGCTGCCAACCGGAAGTACCTTCTGGAAAATAGGCTTGCCAATCGTCTGAAAGAATTGAACCTGAAAGACTTCGGCGAATATTATTATTATTTGCAGTATGACTCTGGAAAGAAAGCTGAACTGAATAAGCTTTTTGAAGTTATCACAACAAATGAAACAAGTTTTTACAGAAATCCACCGCAGTTGAAGGTCTTTGAGACTAAAGTATTGCCTGCTGTGTTCGATGAGTTGCGTAAGAAGCGTAGCAAAAGACTCAGAATATGGTCTGCAGGATGTTCAACCGGGGAGGAACCCTACACTCTGGCTATGATTATCAGTGAAGTTCTGGGAAGCAAATTAAGTTCCTGGAATATTAAAATTACTGCTAACGATCTGTCTGAGAGAGTTTTGAAATCCGCCAGAAAGGGCGAATATTCTGAATACGCATTGCGCACTACTCCGAAAGAGATAGTAAGTAAGTATTTTGATGCTGATGGCAAAGTTTTCAAAATAAAGCCGGAACTGAAAAGGATGGTTGCCTTCGGGCAGATCAATCTGAGCGACAGAGTCCAGGTCAAGCGCGTAGAGAGATCTGAAATTGTGTTCTGTAGAAATGTTATAATTTATTTTGATGATGCAATGAAGAAAAAGGTAATTAACGCCTTTTACGATAATCTTGTTCCGGGCGGACATCTTATTATCGGTCATTCAGAGTCATTGCATAATATAACAAGAGCTTTTAAGCCGGTTCATCATCCGGGAGCCATCATCTACCAGAAACTTGAATAGCTATACTGCTATTTGAGGGGCTGTTTTTAAATAATTTTGTAACAGAGGAAGCGGCATTGGGCGCAAAAGTCCTGGCCATAGCCAACCAAAAGGGAGGGGTAGGAAAGACCACTACTGCATTGACACTGGGTGAAGCTCTTACCCGCTTGTCAAAAAAAGTGCTGGTTATAGATCTTGATCCACATGCAAACGCATCGGTTCAGCTATCCTTTTTCCCTGAGAGCGTTCATCATACCGCTCACGATCTGTTCTTTGAAGATGTTGATTACAGTGAAATATGGAACCAGATCATAAACAGAAGTACATCTGTTCATTTTGATTTTGTTCCGGCCTGTATCAGGCTTTCAGAGCTTGAGATAGATCTGAAAGATAGAAAGAATAAAGGGATGATTCTCTCAAATGCAATTGAAGAGATCTCCAGTTATTATGATTTTGTCCTTTTGGATTGCCCTCCTCATGTTGGAGTGCTGCTTGTTAACGCGATTGTCGCATCAACTTTTGTTTTGATACCGATTCAGACTGATTTTCTGGCTCTTTACGGTATCAGACTGCTGTTTGACACGATCAAGACGTTGAATAAGGTTTTGCCTGCCCCGGTTCGTTTCATGGCTTTGCCAACTATGTATGATGGACGAGCAGGAGCATGCAGAAAAATTTTGAATCTTATTCGCCGTAAGCTCGGTGAAAAAGTATTCAGTACGGTTATTCATATAGACACAAAGTTCAGGGAGGCATGTGCCAGTGGAAAGGTTATCCTTGATATTGATTCACGAACCCGTGGTTCCCTTGAATATATGCAGTTGGCAAGAGAGATAATTCGAAATGAAGACTCCTGAAGAATATTTCATAGAAAACGTAAAGCTGCCCGATGAGAAATCGGAACAGGATTTTACGTCTGCCGAAACTGCCTTCATGGATAAATACCTCGGGGTTGACGGGCAGCAGCTGGTTGAAAATATCGATCCGGTTGATCCCCGCTCGGCTGAAGTCCCTGGATTTTTATCCGGCCTTGTAAATGGCGCTGATGATAACCATGGCAGTGATGAAGGGTATGAAGAAAGGTTGATGACTGAAGAGGAAGTTCAGCTCGTCAGCTTTGTGGTTGGGGATCAGGAATATGCTCTGCCTATTATGTCTATTCAGGAAGTTGTTAAAAAAATACCAGTGACTCTTTTACCCTCTGCACCGCTTTTTATGCAGGGGATAATCAATCTCCGCGGAAGAGTGACTCCTGTTTTAGATTTACGCCATCTTTTGAACGAAGAGAAAGGTGAAAAAGATAAATTTGTTGTTGTCTGCAAACACAAAGGCCTCCAGTTGGGACTAGCCATTCATGGTGTCAGGACAATGTACCGGGCAGACAGTAAAGATATCGTTTGGGGGGTCGAATCCGAAGTTGGTGTACGTTCGGAGTTTCTTCTCGGTCTTTACAAATATGGAGAGAAACTGGTCAATATCCTTTCCGTTGATCGTCTGGTTGAACAAATTTTAACGAATGAAGGAGCGGGAAATGCCTAAACATATTCTGATAGTGGACGATTCAAAGACTGTAAGGAATCTTGTCGCCTTCATTATGAAAAAAGAAGGTTTCAAGGTTACTACAGCCGAAGACGGCCTCGATGGACTTGAGAAGCTTTACAGTTCCGAAGGCGTTGACCTGATTATTTCGGATGTTAATATGCCTAGAATGGACGGTTTCACATATATCAAAACCGTGCGCGAACAGGATGCTTACAAGGATATTCCTATAATTGTTCTTTCAACTGAAGGGCAGGAGAGGGATATTCAGACCGGTCTGAGCCTTGGTGCAAATTTATATATGGTAAAGCCTGCCCAGCCGGAAAAAATGGTTAAAAATATTAAAATGCTGTTAGGCTAGACTGCTGTGCATGTTCACAACAGCTGAATAACAGGCGCTTTTGACTCAACTTCTTTGAGGTACGGATGAACACTACTAAAACAGGGGTGTCTCAATGAGCCAGGATTTCATGGATCCTGAAATTTTTGCAGATTTTGTCATTGAAGCAAAAGAGCATCTGGAAACGATTGAGCCCAACCTGCTTGAGCTTGAAAAAGCTCCTGAAAATCTTGGTCTGCTGAATGAAATATTCAGGCCTATGCACTCACTCAAGGGTGCTTCAGGATTTTTGGGTCTTAATATCATTAATGGACTTGCCCACAAGGCAGAAAATGTTCTTGATGAGCTTAGGAAAGGCGAGATTGCGGTTAATTCAGAGATAATGGATGTTATTCTTGCTGCTACCGATGCTTTGCGGCAGTTGATAGATAATCTGGATGAACTTGGCAACGAAGGGGAAGTAGAGACTGGCCCTATAATAGATAGAATTGAGGCTATTATGGCCGGTGAATCTGTTGCAGCACAGCCTGCTCCTCAGAGTGAAGAAGTTCAGGAAGTTGAGTCGGAGCCTGAATTTGAAGCCGAACCGGAAGAGTCCGGAGAAGTTTCAGAACCGGAGCAATCCGGTGAAGATATAGAACCGGAAGATCCGGAGGTGGACATGGTTCAAGGAAACAATTCATCTGGTGATGACAGCCGGAAGAATTACTACCAGTTCGTTGCAGTGGTCGATCAGAATGCGGAAGCATATAATCTCACTACTGTAGGAGAGGGGCATCTGGCTGACTTCTTGGAAGAAGCTCATGAAATAATTGAGAATCTTACTAATGGATTGATTGAGCTGGAGAAATCACCCGATTCCAACGATGATCTGGTTAACGACCTTTTTAGATATTTCCATAACCTGAAGGGTAATAGTGGCATTATCGGCTTCAGAGAGCTTAATTCTCTTACTCACGAAGCTGAAACACTGCTCAACAGGGTTCGCAAGGGTGAAGTAAACTGTGACTATATGATGATCGACCTTCTTCTCGCTGTAGTAGATGGTATAGAATCTTTGATAGCACATGTTTCACCTTCAAACGGCGAAGTTCAGCCGCTGGATATTACCCAGCTGGTAGAACCTTTACAAAGGGCAGTTGAGTCCGGAGTGGTTGCCCCACCGGAAGAAGAATTAGTTGAAGTAGAAGAAGTTGCTGAAGCTGCCGAAGATGAAATTCAGTTAGAAGAGCCCGCAGATGATGGACTTGACCCGGAAGATGTAGCCGTATTTGAGCAGACAGTTAATCAGCAGATTGAAAATATTCATATAGCTTTAAAAACTCTGGCCGAAGATCCTGACCAGAAAGATTATATTGACGGACTATTCAGAAGTCTGGTTTCGGTTCAGAACTCTGCCGGATATATGGGGTTTGAAGATCTCAAAGTTTATGCAGAAAGGACCGCCGGGTTGGTTGATCAGGCCAGATCTTCTGATATGAGCTTTGAGCTTATGGTTGATCTCTTGAAGCAGGAATGCAGTATCATTGAAGATATGGTTGTTGCTGCTATAAGTGAGCTGAAAGACCAGTCCGGAGAAACAGAAGGTGAGCCTGAGCCGGAACCAAAGCCCGAGCCTAAGCCGGAACCTAAGCCTGAGCCTAAGCCGGAACCAAAGCCTGAGCCTAAGCCGGAACCAAAGCCTGAGCCTAAGCCGGAACCAAAGCCCGAGCCTAAGCCGGAACCAAAGCCCGAGCCTAAGCCGGAGCCCAAACCAGCACCTAAACCTGCTCCCAAGCCTGCGCCTAAGACAGCACCAAAGCCTGCTCCTAAGGCAGCTGCACCGAAGGCCGGAGCAAAACCGGCAGCTAAAGCCGGGGCAGGAAGCTCCGCTCCCCAACAGTCTAAGGCTCCAGCAAAGCCTAAGGCTATGTCCACTATCAGAGTTGATCATCAAAAACTTGATCATCTTATGAATCTTATCGGTGAGCTTATCATAAGCAGGGGACGTTATAATATGCTCGCCAGAGGACTGGAAGACGGCAATATTGATGTTCCTCTTGTTGCACAGCAGTTGACTGAAACAACATACGCTTTATCCAGAATTTCAGACGATCTTCAGGATACAATTATGAAAGTGCGTATGGTTCCTGTTCAGACTGTTTTTTCCCGGTTCCCGAGACTGGTCAGAGACTTAAGTCGTAAAAGCGGTAAAAAAGTTGAGCTTATAACCGAAGGTGAAGAGACTGAACTTGATAAGAGTGTTGTGGAAGAGATCGGCGATCCTTTGGTTCACCTTATTCGTAACTCTGTTGACCACGGTCTTGAACCTGAAGAAGAAAGGCTTGCTCTCGGAAAGACTTCACAGGGACATGTGTGGCTTAGAGCTTACCACAAGGGTAATTCCGTAGCTATTGAAGTTGAGGATGACGGAAGAGGTATCGACCCTGAAAAAATGCGCAATATTGCCATTAAGAAAGGGCTTATCTCTGCTGATGAAGCACGTAACCTTGATGACCGTGAAGCTATAGAACTTATTTTTGCACCGGGATTTTCATCTGCTGAAAAGGTAACAGATATCTCAGGAAGAGGTGTTGGAATGGACGTTGTCCGTAACAACATCAAGGAACTTAAGGGGCAGGTTCACATCTCCTCAGAGGTTGGCAAAGGCTCCAAGTTCACCCTGACACTACCTTTGACACTGGCAATTATTGATGCCCTCATGGTTCAGGTAAATGGCGATAATTACGCTATTCCACTTGATGCCGTTTCTGAAACAACTAAGATTGAGGCTGAAAGATTGACGGAAGTCAATGGACGCAAAGCAGTAACGCTTCGCGGTGAAGTTCTCGGAATAGTTGAATTGGCTGAAATTCTGGCCGAACCGATCCAGAATACGGAAAGAGAAATTCTTCCGGTAGTTATTATTCATGATAATGACCGCAGACTGGGGCTGGTTGTTGATAAACTTCTTGAGCGTCAGGAAATAGTTATTAAGCCTCTTGGAAATTACCTTAATAATTATGATTTAAGGGGTATATCAGGAGCAACTATCATGGGTGACGGAAGTGTCGTCCTTATTCTTGATCCCCATGAAGTTTACAGCATGTCTACAGTTAACCGTTAATATTTATATTCATAGAATTATCAAACAGAGCTATGCGTCAGCATGGCTCTGTTTTTTTGCTCGACTGATTATGAGCAATATGAATTTTAGCTAATAAAAAGAGGCGGAATACTCTTTAGTATTAAAGAATATCCCGCCTCTACTATTTGTATCTGATTAAAAAATGCTAATTTTAACTACTTTAAATAATTAACTATGATTTAACTTCTTCAGGATGTAACGGATTTGGTAAACCTGAACATGCCTGTAGGAATTCATTTTTCAATTCAGCAAAAAGTTCTTTCACTGAAACAATTTTCTCAATTCTCCAAGCATTGGCTCCTGCAAAAGCAAATCCGGCTTTCAGTTTTCCGCGTTGTGCGTTTATGAGGGCTGAAGCTATGCAGTAAGGACTCTTTTCAACTTTACATGATTTTATGCAATGAAAAGGGCATTTAAATGGAGATTTTTCACCATCACTGACCTGTTGTAGAAAATCATTTTTGACGGCTCTACCGGGTAATCCTACCGGGCTTTGGATGACGGTGATATCATCTTTCTTCGCGTCAATATAAGCCTGTTTGAATTTATCATCGGCATCGCACTCATGGGTGGCCACGAAGCGGGTTCCCATCTGAACACCGGCAGCTCCCATCCTGATGAATTTGCAAATGTCTTCACCGGAGTAGACTCCACCAGCTGCAATAACAGGAATTGATTTTCCGCTTTCTTCTTCGAAAGGTTTAACAGCGTCGAGAACTTCCGGAACAATCTGTTCAAGAGTGTAATTCGGATCATCAAGTTGCTCAGGCTTGAAACCGAGGTGACCTCCTGCCAAGGGACCTTCTACTACGAAGGCATCCGGAAGGTAATCGAATTTAGATAACCATTTTTTGCATATTATACGTGCTGCACGGCCTGATGAAATGATGGGAACCAGTTTGGTCTTGGTTCCTTCTGTCAGGTATTGAGGCAGATCGAGAGGGAGTCCTGCGCCCGAGAATATTACGTCAGCTCCTTCTTTTATTGAGGTGCTGACCATATCTGCAAAGTTGGAGAGCGCAACCATTATGTTTACGCCTAAAACTCCCTTTGTTTTTTCTTTTGCTTTGCGAATTTCACTAGCAAGGGCGTCAATATGGTTTTTGGCGTGATCCTTACCGGAGGCGGGATTAGTCAAGCCGATCATTGCTGCGGCTATAACTCCTATTCCACCTTCTTCGGCTACTGCCGACGCTAATCCGGACAAGGAGACACCTACTCCCATACCGCCCTGAACTATAGGCATTCTGGCAACCAGATCGCCCATTTTAAGCTGGGGAAGCTTCATTTGATATGATCTCCTGTTTTTATATATGTTAAGAGCGAAAAAAGTCTTTTCCTCTAAAAGCCATTTAGTCAAGTTGTTTTTCAAAGAAGACGATAGAGTAGAATGATGTAACCGGCTATTTTGAAAGAACTTAACATAGTTAAGTTAAGCAGTAACTTATTTTTGTAAATAATACATTCTTAATTGCATGTATATCTGTATATAATTTGTAACAAAACATTATTGTATTGTGTTCTTAAATTGTAGAACTTCAAATCAACGTAAAATTGTAAACATAGTTTGTTTTATAAAGTGTATAACTGATGTTGTAGCAAGCAAACATAAGAGGTTAATCTATATAATTTTTGACAACCATATCCGCAAAAAACATTGAACCAGTGAAAGCCGGTGAAATAGAATTCAATATATGAATGCTTTTTTTATCATTCTCAACCACAAAATCCATCATTAGTGAATTGTTTTCACAATTGATAAGTTGAGGACGGATACCGACTTTAGGAGAATTTTCGATATCGGAAGGATCAATCTTTTTAACAAGTCTTCGGGCATCGGAATAAAAATGGCTGAAAAAATACTTTTTAGGTTCATCAAGCGCTATACGGCGAAATTTTTCATTTTTAAAGAATAGAACCATATCCTGAAACAGGATGGATGGCATGCCTAAATCCATGCCACTCAGCAATCCGTAATTTTCTCTACCAAAAGCTGGTATAGCCGTAGGTCCCAAATAAACATCACCGCTGGCTCCCTTGGTGAAATGAATTCCCAGAAAAGGATTTTTAATGTTGGGAACGGGATATATACTTCCGTTGACCAGATGTTCCTTACCTTTTTTTAACTTCTTATAAATTCCTTTGAAAGGTATTAATTTATATTTCTGGCTGAATCCGAACCATCTGGCGACTTTATCACTGTATGCCCCTGAGGCATTTATAAAAAGATCGCATTTAATATCACCACGCTCTGTCACGATTGTATTCGTCACCGGGTCCGCATTTATAAAGGCATTGCCCAGTTGTATATCAATGTTCTTATCTGCCTCCAGCTCTGCGTATAAAGCCTGCATAACCAGCTTTGGGTCTACCACTGCGGTATAGTGGGAGAAAAGAGCCTCGCCGCAGGTTTTCGCATTCGGTTCTATTTCTGCCAGTCGTTTTTCATCAATAATCTCAACTTTAGCACCGTTCTCCGAAGCTCTTGCATATAGTTCATGCAAAGTCTCAAGTTCAGATTTCTCACGGGCAACGATTACTTTTCCATTCTGGCGGACAGGGATACCCTTTTCCCGGCAGAATTCTTTCATTTGAAAATTTCCTGAAAGGCATGATTTTGCACGCAGACTTCCGGGAGCATAGTATATGCCGGCATGCAGAACTCCACTGTTGCGGCCGGAGGCATGGCTGGCAATGTTCTGCTCTTTGTCGATTACAATGATATTTTTATGACCGTTGGATAAAAGCGCACGAGCTATTGTCAGTCCGATGATACCGGCTCCACAGATAACAATTTCAGCTTTAGGCGTAGCTTTCATTTTAGGCTCCGCATGCCTCTTTGTAGCAGCACCAGTCGCATTGTCTGGATTTAATTGCCGTAAAAGTAGGGCTTTCGATAATATGTTTGAGAATATATTCTGTAAGTGCCGGAATTTTTTTTGTAATTATAGTGTCCCGGTCTTCTTCCGGCATCTTTTTGTCAAAGAGACTTTTTTCAATTCCTGACTCCACAAGCTCCACCAGAACTGCATCATAAGGGATAACTCCTGAAGAAAAGTGATCCATGCTCAGGTAGAGCGGAAGCTGTAAGCTGGAGGCTGAGTTATATAGTTTCTCAAGGAAATCCTCGGGACAGGAATTTATTTCACCGTTATCAACTGTTTCCCATATATCATCATTTTCCCAGAAAGACGGGCCGGGTTTTTTCAGGCCGCCTGTTTTATAATCAATAATGATACGGTGATCATTTCTAAAATCTACACGGTCTATCCTGCCCTGAATAAGTATTTCCTGATTCAGGATATCAATTTTAAAGGCGGAATCCTGTTCTATGGCTTCAATTCTAGTGCGTGGAATGGATGATATATATTTTTCAAGCCTGTGTCTGCCTGCCTGTTCAAGAGCTTTTTTGGCATCGTAAGGAAGATTTAAATAAAGGCTGTCTATTTTGAGCCGTTCAAGGAACAGATCACCAACCTGCTCAGGGGCAATTTCTCCGGGATTAAGTTCTCTACCTGCAAACGGAAGTAGCGTATCCTTTAGAACATTATGAATCAGTTCTCCAAATCCGGCGCGGTCACCGTCAGTATTTACCGTTGCCGGTTCCTTAACGCCTGAAAGGTAGCGGTAATAAAACAGTTTCGGACAAGCTATATAGGTATCAATTGCTGACGGGGAGAGTCCTTTATTTTTCAGCCGGTCCTGTAGTTTTTCATAGGCTGGTTCTTTGTCAATGTCTTCCGGGGAAGAATGAATTGGGCTGACAGGAAAGCTGATAGCTTTAAGAGGAAAATTGTCAGTGGGTTTGATTATTGCTCCTGATTCTTTTTCAAGTTCCCATATCAATTGTTCAATAAAGCGGCTGCGCATGCTTCGCCCGTCGAGTAGCCCCGGCTGAACTCCGCACTGGTAGAATATGTGAGTTTCTCTGCTGCCCATAATCAGGCTGTAAAAATTGTATGCCGCAACGCTTTCCCGCTCCCTTGAATCAGGAAGATCAAGAAGAAAACGCAGGTTGTCCGGAAGAAGAGGATCGTTAGGGTCGGTTCCCGGTAACTTTTCATCAACGGCATCGAGAATATAAGTACGCTCAAAGCTTAACAGGCGGCTTTCAAGCATTCCGAGTATCTGCATACCGGATATGGGATCAGGCTCAAAAGAAACTCTCTGCATGGATATCAGCTGACGGAAAATTGAAAAAACAAGATTCTGGTCAAAAATATCATGGCTTATGGAGCTTTGCTTTAATTCAGGGATTACTTCATTCATAAGGCGGAACAGGCATTCAGAGTCCAGCAGGTATCTCTGCCAGAGAGTTCCACCTCTCTTTCTGAGCATTTCTGCCAGTTCCTGCAGGCTTTCAGCCAAACCTGCCAGAGTTGTAATTTCTGTAAAATTTTCAATACAGGCATGTACAACTTCCCGCCGCAACTCCTCGGTTTTTTCAGGATCAGCAACCAGAAGTTCGTTGCCGTCACTGTAAACAGGGCTGAAGTCGAATAAAGATGTATACGGAGTTCCCTCGCGCATGACCGCTTCCCATTGGTGAAAGACAGTTCTTAGTGGCTGTTCTCCATCAAGATCCAGCATTTTGAGATAAGGATGTCTGATTACTGAGGTTATATCTTTCCAGAAAAATTTATTGTCGCTGCGATTTTCCTGAAGTTTTAATATTGCTTCGAGAAGACCGTTAAGTGCGGAACGCTCAAGTGGATATCCCATACTTATGTTGACATCCAGTTCCGGCAGATGATGCATGACCGGAAGCAGCAGCCCGGTATCCGGCAGCACTATTCCACTGTCTTTATGCTCGGTGTTGAGAAGCTCTTTTTCCAGCTCTGAGAGCTGTGAATGGCGGTCGAAACCTTCATAAAATTTAAGTTCAGGAAGTTTACAGCTATCGGTATCATCCTGACTGCAATCAACTTCAGCACCCCAGTTGTCTATCCAGCGGCGATGTTCTGAAACGGCAAAATGACCTTTTTTACCGTAAGCAAGGGCTGGATCACTATGCCATACTATCTTCAGGCCGCAGTTCTGCCAGAGGAATTTGAAGAACATTTCCTCTATTCCGCTTAAAGCGTAGAACCCGGCAAGATATAGATTGCGTCCCTTTAAAATGGATTCTGTCTGCTCCAGATTTTCAGACAGTTTCAGGCAGTCCATTCCCGGAGTTGTCCAGCCGCGGCTTTCAAGTTCGGATACATATTCATCATAAATAGTTCCAAGCTCTTCAAGAAGTGCTGCCGCCCAGTCCAGAACCTCTCCGCGAAGCATGTCCAGATTGTCCGGCTTAATTCCCTGCCGCAGCAGTTCTTCCAGCAGTGATGATAGTCTTATACCCCAAGGGAAAAAGTTGAGCCTTTCAAATGGCAGCAGCTTGATAATACCGGAGCTGCTTTCTCTTAACTTTTCTATTATCCCGAATAACATTCCGACCTGATCAAGCTTGCCGGCATTGTATGGCAACTGACTGTTCATGCGTTGCAATATTGTATTGAGGAAGTCGGTGAATGAAATAATTTCCGGGAGAATACACGGCTTGGGGAGAAGATCTGTCTCTGCAAAAAATTTGCGCAGATATCTTGCCGGTCTGTTGTGCGGCAGGATGATGACTGTATTTGAGAGTTCTCCACTGGTTTCTTCGATAATAAGTTTCCCGAGTTCCGGGATAAAATTATTTTTCCATGAAATAATAGTGATCGGAAGGTTATTCATTAGAGAAGCACCTCCGTGGTATTTTTACCGTCAAGATAGACAATCAGACCTCTTATAAGCTCAGGGTGTGAGGGCATTTGGGATAGTAGCGAAATATACCTTTTAACCTGAGTATGGTGCTCAGGCGATGGATTTCCTGTCTTGTATTCTATTACCAGAGCTTCCTCAGCGGTCATGTATAGCAGGTCAGCCCGGTGCACATTGCCTTTTTGATCCATTATTGCTGATTCCGGTCTGCCTGAAATTACGGCTTTACGGATATCCGGGATAGATAATGCCCAAAGGCATGACTCTTTAATTTCCTGTAGCAGAGTATCCTTCATCTCCTCTGCAAGAGGATACAGGCCGATAGCTGATAAAGCAGCTTTTTCCACTGCGGCCTCATCATCCGTTCCCGGAATAAGCAGTTCCATTGCCTTATGGGTGAGTTCTCCACGCATTTTTGCATCAAAAGAATAATCTTCAAGATTATGCCTGTAGACTCTAAGTCGCGGCAGCCACGACATTAATTCTTCTGAATCATTATGATTAACAATGGCAGCTGGATGTTTACTGGTTATTTCTCCCTGCTGTTTTAAATCTCCACCGGGTTTTGTTCCGAAACTAAATAAACCTTCGTCATTAAATTTTTCTCCGATAATCGAGTTTATAACATTCAGTACCGGGCATATTGTTCTTGAAGGAATTTTATCCGGCAGAAATCCGTACAATTCTTCACCGGCCCTGGTCCATGCAACATATAACAGATTCAGTTGTTCAGTTATCATGGAGGTCCGGTTTTCGTAATATGGCTCTCCAAGATAACTGCCCATTAATGTGAGGATATTATGCCCATCTATTTCAGCGTCATAAAAAGTTTTATCTGCTCTGGGCAGTGACCAGTGATGAAATGGGACAATAACAACTGGAAATTCCAGTCCCTTGGATTTGTGAATGGTCATAATCCGTACCGCATTGACGTTTTCAGGAAGCGGAACTTTTTCCTCTGCTGACGAAGAGTCCCAGAATTCCAGAAAAGAGGCTAGTGAGGTACCAGTCTTTTCTTCACACAGGTGAATTACTTCCAGAAATCTGCGGAGGTAGAGTTCATCCTGCGGTCTCCTTTCCAGAATTTTAAATCTGGAAATAAGCTCACTCACAATATCGTATGGAGTCATCAGGCCTGATTTTCGTATAAATGGAGAAAAATGTTTTTCCCATACTTCAGGAAAATCTTCAGCGAATCTCCTGTAAAGAAGCCCTTTTTGGCGTTGCGCCAGCCATGAAATAATTTTGTTTGAATCAATTCCTGAAATTTCCTGAAAAATTTCCTTACCGGAGATGAATTCCAGAAAGGCAAGATCGTCCTGCGGATAATCCAGAAATTTTAGAAAGGATGTCAGTTGGCGGACAAGAATATGGCGGTCCAGCTGGAGACTGTTTTCAGTGATGACCGGAATGTTTTTATTGATCAGCCAGTCGCAGACAATTTGTGCGTGTGTATTTGAGCGCACCAGAACACAGATATCCCGGTAATCTCTGCGGCTGCTAATTTCATCTACAATATCCGAAAATACTGTTTGTGTTTCTTCTAAAATTTCTGCGGCGTTTTCAGAAGGTACTTTCTGGAAAAGAACATATCCGCCGTCACGTTTCAGATTCTCTGGAAGTGATTGTGCCGGGTTTTCAAAATAGGCACTTATTTTTTCGGCCAGCTCAGAGCGGAATTCGTAAGGGGCGTTAGGGTAGACCTGTTCGGATATTTCTTCTGTGATATCCGGGTCTGCCAGAGTTTCAAAAAAAGAGTTATTGAATTCAACTATTTTTTCAAGACTTCTCCAGTTGAATTCAAGCATACTTGATTTTGTCTGGCTTATCCCGTTCAGTTCGGGGCTATAGCCGATACTGTCAAAAAGTTCCGCTTCACCACCGCGCCAGCCGTAAATGGCCTGTTTTACATCTCCCACATAAAAAAGGCTTCCGTTTTTTGAAAGGCATTCTTCGGCAAGAGGAAGAATCGCACTCCATTGTTCTGTGCTTGTGTCCTGAAATTCATCAATTAATAAATGATGCAGTCTTGAGCCCATCTTGCAGAAAGCATCAGGCATAGCTCCGTCACTGTTCAACATGGCCGATGCCAGCTTGGGAAGCAGAGAGCTTAATAAGACCCCATGATCCTGCTGCCATGCGATAATTTCATCTCGGAGTTCTTCCACTATGCGCACAAATGGTGCAAGAGCATAGGCCCCGGATAAAATCTCTGCCTTGTCGGTATACTCGTCATGCTTGAGCTTAAGGTCGTAATATAATTGTTCGTGCTTCGGCAGAATTTTTCCATGGTCGGCTTTTTTTACGCATTCTGAAAAATCATCTTTGCATATCATTGCCGAGCCTTTGGGTGGCTGGAGAGGTTCGAGCGATTCCAGATAGCTGAGATAAGTTATTAAGGGTTTCTTAACCCCCAGACGGTCAGTTTCGATTACTGCTGCAAAATTATTGAGTGAGCGCTTGAAAGAATCATAATATGGAGTGATCAGTTCGAAAATTTGCGAGTTGTCTGTAAGCCTTTCATACGGGTATGCGAAAACATGTTTTAAAATATCAAGCATTCTCAAACGCATTTTCTCAGCCAGCCAGAACCCTTTGCCTCCTTCATGCCTGATAAGTCCGTTGATGGCGTTTGCCATGAGGTCTATATTTTTCGGATCACCATCTTCACATTTTGTCAGAAATTTATTGAAAACAGGATCGAAAAGGGACTCAGGTTCAAACAGAATTTCGAATTCAGGGCTTATCTTCAATTCCAGAGCAAATAATCTGACAATCATGTTCAGCAGGCTGTCGATAGTGCGGATATTCAACTTATTGTAACGGCGCAGTATCATTGTCAGCTGGGCTTTAGCTTCGGAACTTTTCCAGTCCGCACCTAAGCCGTCACCCTGAATATTCAGAGCCCGGTTTTTGAGTGAGCGGATTATGCGCTCTTTCATTTCAGAAGCAGCTTTATTGGTGAAGGTTACGGCCATTATCTCCGGCCAGCAGTAACCTTTGGAATGATCTGATTTGCATACCGGTATGCTGTCTTCTTCCATGGAACCTGCCAGCAGAGACAGAAAGCGTGCAGTCAGTTCATAAGTTTTTCCGGACCCGGCAGAGGCCTTAACCTGTTCAAGCATTTAAAAGCTCCTGAATTTTACTAAGCGGGACATTCTTTTTTTGTCTTTTCCTGTTTCCGTCCGGCACGGACAATGATCATAACCGCCCCGAGTATCAGCATACTGCCAAGGTATCCTGTCCAGTCAAACTTTTCCTGCCACCACAGCCAGGCCAGAATTGCGGCAATTACTGGTTCGAAAGTGGCGATAACTGCGGCTGAGGTTGCTTCTAGGTATTTTAATCCGGCATAATAAACGGAGTTTGCTCCATAAGTGCATATCAGGGCGAGAGCTATGAGGCAGGCCCATGAACCGGAGGTCTTGTGGTGGAATTCAAAAAAAGGCAGCAGCAGTACCGCTCCTACAGGCAGAGCATAGAGAAAGACTGTCGGTGTGGAATAACGGGTCAGGAATGTCTTGCCGAAGATGTAGTAAAGAGCATAAGTGAAGCCGGAAGTAAGGCCGCAGATTATACCGAACCATGTAAATTTTATGGTTGTGGCGTTTCCAAAAAGCTGTGGTCCCATGGAAACACAGACCACTCCGCAAACTGTCATAATGAGTGCGATTACTTTTGAACAACCCATTTTTTCACCGAGAAACAGCCATGACATGAGAGCAACCCATGCCGGAGCAGTGTATAGCAGTACAGAGGCTAAGGCCGCTCCTACATCGCGCACTGCAAGTTGATATGCCCCGTAGAATATTGTGACGCCAGTTACACCGAAAACGAGTACCGGCAGCAAATCTTTTTTTTCTATTTTAAGGGAGCTTTTGCGGTAGGCGTGGGCTGCGAAAAATATCCACCCGATAGCTGCTCGCCAGAAGGCGTTTTCAATCGGGGATAAACCCTGTTCCATGGGGAATTTAGATATCGGACCTATAAGCCCCCACATTGTAGCGGCCATAAGGGTGTAAATACATCCTCTGATATTCACTTTTTGACTGACTTCCTGTTTTGAGTTTCACTGATTTTCACTGTCCCATTTGAATTGAAAGTTGTATTCTCTTTATCTCTGTCAGTCAAAAAATGTTCTTAATTTTCAGCAGAAGACAAGTGTATAAAAATTAATACAGGACAAGTATGAACGAAGATAAAATAGTTGATGATAGAACTGACGGATTACGGTTTGATAAAGCTCTGGCTTCATTGCTGCCTGACTCCGGTTTAAGGCTGAGAAGACGGCTTATCACCTCCGGGCAGGCTTTGCTGAATGGTAAGCCCAGAACTCCGGCTTACAAAGTACATAAAGGACAGAAAATAACTTTGGCTTCACCGGTCAATGAGTGCCCCGGTTTAGTTGCTCCCGGAGTAAAAGTTTTAAACAGGACTGATGACTACGCCGCTGTCTTTAAGCCCTCAGGGCTGCATAGTGCCTCAATTACAGGGAGTCTGGAGCAGTCTGTGGAAAGTATGCTCAACACTCTTTTTCCTGAAGAGGCGGCAGTCCTTGTGAACAGACTCGATTTTTTGACTTCAGGAATTCTGATGGTTGCGTTTACCAGTGAAGCCGCCGAAGCTTTCAGACAGTATGAAAATTCAGGATTTGTGAAGAAATATTATCTGGCCAGAGTTTCCGGCAGCTTTAAGAATGATGAGGAAATACGGTTCGGGCTTGATACTGACTCCCGGTCTGTAACTAAAGTTACCAATGAAACAGCTGATAAACTGAGATTTTCTTACGTTAGACCGTTGAAAGATTTTTCGGATGACACTTCTCTGGTGAAAGTACGAATAGCCAAAGGAGCCAGACATCAGATAAGGGTTCACCTCGCGGCAAAAGGACATCCGATCATTGGTGATCCGCTGTACGGAAAAGGTGAGGGAGATACTATGTATCTGCATCACTGCTATCTTGAGTTCCCGTCTTTCAAGTCCAGTGCTACACCCCTATGGGACTTTGAAGTTGATCAGCAATGGTGCTCTGATAATTAAAAATTACTAAAAAAATCCCCCGTAATTAGTATTACGGGGGATTTTTTTAGTAATGATTATCGAATTTTATTCTTCTTCATCTTTTGATCCAAGCAGGGCTTTAGCAAAATCTTCACCATTAAATGGTCTGAGATCTTCCATCTTTTCGCCCAGCCCGATAAAAGTTATCGGCAATTTGTGCTGCATGGTTACCGAGATAATGATTCCACCTTTTGCTGTTCCATCAAGCTTGGTAAGAATCAATTCATCAATCCCAACAGATTCATTGAATAATTTGGTTTGGGACAGTGCGTTCTGACCTGTTGTCGCGTCAATTACCAACACACTGCGCTGTGGGGCTTCTTCATGCTTTTTGCCCAGCACTTTTCTGATTTTATGGAGTTCGTCCATCAGATTACTTTTAGTGTGCAGACGACCGGCGGTATCAAGCAACATGAGGTCGTAGTCATATTTAACGGCGTAATCCATGGCTTCGTAAGCTACCGCGGCAGGGTCCGAGCCTTCTTCTTTGGCGTAAAAACCTACTCCGACACGCTTGGCCCATATTTCAAGCTGTCCGATAGCCGCAGCTCTGAATGTGTCACCGGCAACGATGAGAACTTTGCGTCCCTGAAGTTTTGCGCGGTGGGCAAGCTTTGCAATTGTTGTTGTCTTACCCACACCGTTTACGCCGATCATCATGACAACTTCAGGCGGATTGTATGCTTTAATACGCTTAGGAGCTTTGAATATTTCTTCCAGCTCGTCACGAAGCAGATTCTTGAAGTTCTCGGGATTTGTTTCTCCGCTTTTGCGAACCCGTTCCCTCATGCGTTCAACCAGTTCCATGGTTGCTTCAAAACCTACATCTGCCATTATGAGAATCTCTTCAAATTCTTCCCAGAAAGCATCATCAAAAGAGCTGTGACTTGTGAGCATGGAGTCAATGCGCTTTGTGATCTGCTCTTTAGTTTTGTTGAGACCTTCGGAAAGTTTTATGAAAAGTCTGCTGCGTTCGTCTTCCTCATCCTCAAGTTCAAGGGCCAGAGCAAGGCGGTACTGGAGTTCCGACTTGAATTCGTCAACAAATTCATAGTCCATCTCCTCCAGCCATTCACGAAATTCTGAAACAAATTTGTCGGCTTCTGCTTTAGGAGCTTCAAGAGATTCAAGTAGGAATGCTATGCGTTCCCAAAGCTCATCTCCTGCGGATTCAATTCCTTCCAGAATAAGTCCAAGCCATACAGAAAGTCTCGGTTCAGCCTGCTGTAAGGATATGGTCAGGTCTTTCTGCCATTGTGGACGGTCGTCATCACCGGAACGCAGGCCGACCCCTTCAGCATCTATAATTGTAGTAGTTTCTTTAGGAGAAGGTTGCTTGTTGATTTTTTCAGCAGCAGGTTCTTCTTCATGGACGGGTTCTGCTTTTACCGGTTCCTGTTCAGTCTCAACCTGAGTGGTCTGCTGCTCTTCGTCAGGCACAGCTTCAGGTTCCGGCTCAACAACAGCAGGTTCAGCAGCAGGTTCAGCTACTGGTTCAGCCTCTTTTTCTGCCGTGTCTTTTTCTTTTGTCTCAGCTTGTTGAGGCGCTGCTTCGGTCTCAGATTCTTTTATTTCAGCTTCTGGAATTTCAGCTTTTGTTTCGGCTGATTCTGAAACTGTTTTCTGCTCATCATTTAAAGCTGTTTCTTCAAGCTCTTGCTCTTCAACTGCTTTTTGGTCAGCCTCAAGAGGCTGTTCTTCTTCCTGATATTCATCGCCCAGATAATCCTTCAGAGCTTCCTGAGCACGCTCTTCCGGATTTTTCCAGAGTTTTTTTACATTGGTAAAGAATCCCATTGAAATCCCCTTTTTTCTCTTTTGAAAACACGGGAAGATATCCTAGTCCCACCCCGGATGCAACCGGGAGGAAAGTGGGGCAATCTAAAATGGAGCAATTGTCATTATCCCTGTTGAAATTTGACCCGGCAGCGGATAAACATTTTTAAAATACTATAATGGAGTAAAGCTGCTATGAAAAGAACGCGAGTGTACGATGCTCTTAATGCTGAAAGTGCCACCCCGGAACTACTTATAAAGGGATGGGTCCGCACTAAACGTGACAGCAAGGGATTTTCTTTTCTTGAGATCAATGACGGCTCCTGCCTTAAAAATATTCAGGTTGTAATTGACCATACCCCTGAGATTGAAGCTGTTCTGGAAAATGTCGGAACTGGTGCTTCGGTAAGTATTCTCGGTGAACTTGTCGAGTCACCCGGTAAGGGACAGAAGTGGGAAGTGCGTGGAAAGGCTGTGGAAATGCTTGGTTTTGCCGATCCTGAAACTTTTCCTCTGCAAAAGAAGCGCCATAGTGATGAATTTTTGCGCACCATTGCCCACTTGAGACCGCGTACCAATAAATATGGAGCAATGTTCCGCATTCGTTCCGAGCTTTCATGGGCAGTACACCGCTTTTTCCATGAAAAAGGATTTTGTTATGTTCATACTCCGATCATAACCGGTTCCGATTGTGAAGGTGCCGGTGAGATGTTCCGGGTAACTTCACTTGGTTTTGAAGATCTTAAAAAAAATAAGGAAGAGCAGCTGGAGAAGGATTTCTTCGGCAAGCAGTCACACCTGACAGTTTCCGGTCAGCTTCCGGCTGAAATGCTGGCTCTGGCTCTTGGTGGTGTATATACTTTCGGCCCGACTTTCAGAGCCGAAAATTCAAATACTCCACGTCATGCCGCAGAATTCTGGATGGTCGAACCTGAGGTTGCTTTTTACGATCTTCATGACAACATGGATTTGTCCGAAGAGATGATTAAATTTCTGATATCCCATGTTCTTGATAAATGTGCAGGGGATATTGAATTGTTTGCCAAGTTTGTGGATAAATCGCTGATGTCCACCCTTGAAAATATTTTAAAAGAACCTTTTGAACGGCTGCCATACACTGACGCTGTAGAGCTTTTAAAGAACTGCAAGAAGAGTAAGGATTTCGAATATAAACCGGAATATGGAATAGACCTTCAGACAGAGCATGAAAGGTATCTGGCGGAAGAGCATTTCAAAAAACCGGTTGTCGTTTATGATTATCCGGTCGAAATAAAACCTTTTTATATGCGTTTGAATGACGGCGGAAAGACTGTCGCCGCGATGGATGTTCTGGTGCCTAGAATTGGTGAACTTATCGGTGGCAGCCAGCGTGAAGAAAGGCTGGATGTTCTGGAAAGAAGGATTAATGAGCTGGGTCTTAATCCGGAAGAGTACTGGTGGTATCTGGACAGCAGACGCTTTGGAACTGCTCCTCATTCCGGTTTCGGTATGGGATTCGAAAGGATGCTGATGATGATCACTGGAGTTACCAATATCCGTGACGTTATTCCTTTCCCCAGAACTCCTAATAATCTTGATTTTTAATAATAAGGATGGGCCGTTATTCACGGCCCTTTTTTTATCATGCTTTCAATACCAAGAGATTTAATAAATTCTGCTGAAGTTCCAAATGTAGCTGCGGATGGAGTTATTCTGGCTCAGTTCCAACGCCGGCAGTCCGATTTCAAACATGAAATGTGTGTCTCAAAGCATTCTCTGGTTTTTATTCTGGAAGGTGAAAAATGTATTCACTCCAATGATACTGATCTGCTGGTCAGGGCAGGGGAAGCTTTTTTTACCAGAAAGGGATGCCATCTGATGTCGGAAATGATTCCCGAAAATGGGGGGTCGTTTCAGAATATGCTTTTCTTTTTTGAAGACGCTGTTCTGAGTGAATTCCTCGGTTCAAGATCAGCTGTAGGCACAGAGGGGCGTAACAATCTCCCGGTCTTTAAAGTAGCTGTCAGCGAACAGATCAGCACCTTTATTACCTCTGTTGTTAACTTACTTGGAACACCTCTTGGCGGTGATAAGGATTTTTTAAAACTTAAATCGTTTGAGCTGCTCCATTATATATGTGCTGACAGCAGAAATTCCGAATTTCTGAATTTTTTACATTTTTGCCGTTATGAGGATGATATCTCAGCTGTTGTAGAAAAATATTTCAATAAAAATATCAGCATCAATGATATGGCCGAGCTTTCCGGCAGAAGCCTTTCAACCTTCAAAAGAGAATTCAACAGAATCTTCGGTAAGCCTCCGGCAAAATGGATACGTGAAAGAAGAATTTCATGGGCAGCCCAGCTTTTGCGTAATTCAGCTAAAAGTATAACAGAGATATCCTATGAATCAGGTTATGACAGCCAGTCACATTTCAGTGCTGTGTTCAGAAAATTTTACGGTATGAGCCCCAAAGAATTTCGACTTGAACCGAAATCGGCAGAAATTGAGCTGTAAACAGGAGCGTTGAATAATAAGTCCGGGTAATTGTTTCCTCAACACAAAGGAGACAATTATGAATAAGATTTCAACAGTATTATTGGTTCTGGTCATTATGCTGCACTCGGCTGCATGCTTTGCGGGGCAGTCGATAATTGAAGGCTTTTCAAGCCCTGAAAGCGTTACTTCTGATGGAACATATTTTTATGTTTCAAATGTCGGAACTGAGATTAGACCGCTGGACCGTGATGGTGACGGTTTTATTTCACGGGTTTCGGCAGATGGTTTGATGATAGACGAAAAATTTATCGAAGGTCTCGACGCTCCTAAAGGAATAGCCGCTTTAAACGGAGTTTTGTATGTCGCGGACCTTAATCACCTGAAAGGTTATTCCACTTCAAACGGGCGGAAGGTGTTTGATCTCGACTTTTCAGACGAAGGAACATCTTTTTTAAATGGCATAGCTGTGATTGATAAAAGTACTATTGCGGTATCAGCTACAGACGTAGGTAATATTTATCTGGTTGCAGTAACTGATACTGGAAAATATACCAAAATTAAGACCGCTGCTGATCTTAATGGTCCTAATGGACTGAGTTACGATTGTAAAAGCCATACGTTATATATTGCCTCATACGGTTCAGGTAAAAAAGCTGATGGTTTTATTGGAAAGGGGTGCTTGAAAGGTGCCAGTATGGAATATAAAAAGGTTTTTTCCTCTGGCGGATTTTATGATGGAATTGTTGCTGTTGGCGATAAACTTTTATTCTCCGACTGGGTGAAATTTGCCAGAAGCGGGGTGCTCCGCAGCCTTGATCTTAAGTCCGGGAAAATTCAAAGCGTAAATTTGGGACGCAAGATAGGTGGACCAGCTGATTTTTATTACGATTCAAAAGAGGATAAGCTTTGGATTCCTATGATGATGGAAGGAAAGGTTATGATTCAGAGCTACTAATAAATTATTTATGATAGCCCGGCTGACTGTGAAAACTGTAGCCGGGTTTTATTTCTGATAAACCTGATTTGAAATTTGCAGGCACAGGCTTTAGACTCTATCTTGTTTTGAAATAACCATAGAGCTGTAAAAAATTGGAGATAGTCATATATATGCCTAAAAAATCAGTAAATTATTTGCCAGTTGCTTTAAAGAATATTATCTGCCTGCTGATAGTCGGGGCAGCTTTGTTTTTTCTGCCTGCGTGTCAGCCTGTCAAAGTAATTTCCGGTAATCCATGCCTCAGCAACAGCTCTCTCCAAAGTCAGCGTATTGTAGATGATTGTGCCTGCACTTTTCTTGAATTTCGCAGAGATAGTGATCCGCAGACAATAGACTACCTCCTTTCAGAAGCAAAAGGCCTGCTTATAATACCAGATCAGTACAAGGCTGCGTTCATGGTTGGAATCAAATCAGGAACAGGTGTTTTGTGTGCAAAGGATGTCACCGGTTTCTGGAACGGTCCGGCCTTTTATTCTTTGAGCGGAGTTGATGTCGGTCTACAGGGTGGATTCTCAGGGAGTACTATACTGGTATTCTTTTTTGATGATGCCGGTCTGGAAAGTGTTTACAATGGAACTTTCAATCTCTCTGCAAAAGCTGATTTAGTTCTGGGCGAGCTGAACGGAAGCAGTTTTCGCGATACACTGAGTGCCAGGGAAAATGTTCTGACCCTGACAAGCAGCAGTGGATTTCTGGGAGCTATGGCATATAGTGGTGGAGCTCTTTCACCACGGCACAAGCTGAATGAAGAATATTATGGCAAAGACCTTAAGGTCAGAGAAATCCTATCTACTCATAAGTATGATAAGCCAAAAGCAGATGTTTTGCTGAATGCTCTGATTGGAATTTGATTTTTATTCTTCATGAAGGCGTTTATGCACTTCCTTCCTTTCAAGGGTATAAGCCAGCAGGTCTTTGCACATGAATTCCGCACTATGGTAAAATGCAAAAAACTGGATCATCTTTTCAAGATAGAACCTTCTGGTTGCTCCCTCTTCACGTAATGCGGCAAGCTTGTCCTGATTTTCCTTTAATGCACATGAAAGGGCCTGATCGTCAGGCAATTCATCGGAGCCGATAGCGTTCATGGCGTTTGAGATAGCTTTTGACATTCGGTGAAGTTCATCTTTCATAATGATGTCATAGCCTTGACCTTTAACATTGTTTAAGGCGTAGAGCATGGCTCTTAAATGGGCGACACTTTTTTCAAGTGTACGGACTTTAAGCCCGAGCATTTCAGTGTCTTCATTGTATATGTAGCTCTCGTGCTTTAATACCTTTATATATAGTTCACGGCTGTTGACAATTTTACTGTTGATGGACTCAAGCATGTCTGGATCAAGCCCGGTCTGCTTCTCCAAAAAGCTTTCCATCATGGTATCATATATTGTTGCGCAGGTATTGAATTGTTCGTGTATGGATTCTTTTAAGGCCACACTGGCTCTCAATGGAAGTATGAGGACGCTTGTTAGGAATGCGCTTGTTACTCCAAGGGTAATTTCGAGAACTCTGAAAAGACCATAACTTACTCTTCCCGGTTCTCCCACACTGGCTAATAAAACAATGCACGCTGTGATTGCCGCCATTTTATAACGGACATTATATTTGGTCATATATGCGCAGAACCCCATGGACAGGAATAATGCCAGTTCTGTCATATATGGAGTTTCAGGAAAAATCATAATGCAGGCAATGGCAATTGCTGCTCCGACAGCTGTTCCGGAAAAACGGTAGAGACACATGCGGATAGAGTCAGCTACGTTTATCTGCATAACGATGACAGCAGACAGGGAAGCCCAGTATCCGAATTTAAGATGCATAAGTTGTGCGGCTGTGTAGGCAATGACGGCCGCAAGGCCTGTCTTAAAGCCATGAAGCAGATGGGCTCTTTGTGAATTGAGGTCTAGGAAAAACATGATCGTAAATGTTGTTAGGGTTGATTAAATGGGAGTATTGTTGCCTTAATGAAATTCGTTTGTATACCTATTTAGAATAAAGGCAATATGCGGAGTGGTCACTCCTCCAATTTTTTGCGAATTAATAATATAAGGCGTGTTTTTCTCCGTTGTATCTCCATTCAAGATATAGCAATAATAATTCAAAAACGTATTGACGGAGAGGAGTAGTTTTTATAGAACCTGCTTCCCGGTTGTTGAGGGCCAGAAACTGGCTCGCGGGCGACTGGGATTTTTTTTGTTTTAAAGCAAAAAAACGGTTGACAGGAGATGGACGTTTCACTAGGTTGCATCTCCGCGCTGAGCGAAAGTAAGGCGCAGTGATCATTGAACTTTTTAGAATTTTAAGAGAGCAGAACGCATACTTTGATTAGTCCCTGCCGCCTGCTGAAGTACTTCAAGCGAATTGGTTGAGCGCTTCAAAAAAAGTTTTAAAAAGTGATTGACACTCGGGGATGAATTCACTAGGTTTCGTCTCCGCGCTGAACGAAAGTAAGGCAACGTGATCATTGAACTTTTTGATATTTAAATCGATGCAAACGAGCTGGAATAAGTTTAAAAAGCATCGCTTGAATCAAGCTTCTATATAAATAGAGCTTGAGCAAAACAAAAATCAAAAAGTTGTTGACACTGGAAGGGGTTCCGAATAGGTTCTCTCTCCGCGCCAAACGGAAGTAAGGTGCTAAGATCATTTAATATAGGACGAGTTGAGGTTTTAAAACGAATACAGCCCTGACGGGTATGACGTTTAAGAGTAGCTTCGATTTGAACTGAAAAAGATCTTAAAAAGTTGTTGACATCGGGTGCGGGTTCACTTAGATTCCCACACCGCACTGAGGAAACAAGGTGCTGAGATGATTGAAAATTTGAGGTAGTTAAGTTGATAGCACAGAGCCTGATGGCATCTGATCAACTTTAAATGAGTGATTCGATTTGAATCAGCTTCAAATAAAAAAAATCAAAAAGATGTTGACAGACACGGGGTGATTGATTAGCTTTCCACTCCGCATCAAGTCGCTTAACGCGGCAGGATGATTTTGAAAAACAAATTTTTAGAAAGCTGTTGACAGCGGGAACGCAATCTTCTAGATTGCTCGCCGCGCCTCCCGAAAGGGTGGTCAGCAAGTCTTTCAAAAAAGATCACGAAAGTGGTTGACAGGGCGCTTGCTCTTAGATAGAAAGTGCCTCTCGCTTCGGCGAGAAAAGTTCTCTGAAATAGACAAAGCAAGGTTGACAAAGTTTACGATCACTGTATTATAGATCGTTCGCTTTAACCTTCAAGGTCTTTGACAATTAAATAGCGAGTTGGGCAAAAATTAGAACGACACATACATACAATGTAATGTGCGATCAAACAACTCA
>NZ_AUCX01000016.1 GCF_000429985.1 Maridesulfovibrio bastinii DSM 16055 | reverse complement strand
TTTTTTAACATGCAAATAATATAAAAAAGTCCCCGCCAAAAGGCGAGGACTTTGTCATCAATCTGAAATCGCGGCGGGCATTAAAATGTCCGCCGCGATTTCACTTTTGTGTTATAATTATGGCTTGACCTCTGCTTTGAATAAAGGCAAATCCACGCTTTCAATTCTTTTTAATTTAATATCTCTTCATCAGAGGGAGATTTTTTTATGTATAATGATCTGCTGTGGATAGGCTTTGCCCTTATGGATTTGAGCCTTGTCCTTATTATATACAGACTGTTCGGAAAAACAGGACTTTTTGGGCTTATTGTTTTTAATCTCATGCTCTGCAACATTCAGGTTTTAAAAACAGTAGAACTTTTTGGAATGACAACCACCCTCGGTAATGTCCTTTATGCGAGCGTATTTCTTTCCACTGATCTTCTCAGTGAATTTTATGGAAAGGAAGAGGCCAAAAAAGCAGTTCTGCTGGGCTTTGCAACCTTGCTGATGACCGTTGTCTATATGCATATAGCCCTCTTATTCAAACCTGCTCCGGGTGATTTTGTTCAGTCTCATCTTGAATCTATTTTCAGTTTTCTGCCACGGGTTGCAATTGGAAGCCTTGCGGCTTATCTTGTCTCTCAGTTCAATGATGTTTATATATTCCATGCCCTCAAAGAAAAGTATGACGGAAGACATCTGTGGTTGAGGAATAATGCCAGCACTCTGCTCAGCCAGTTGCTTGATTCCTTGATTTTTTGCTTTATAGCCCTGTGGGGGCTGTTTCCCAAGGATGTCTGGATTGAAATTTTTATAACTACATACGTAATGAAAGTGGTTGTTGCCATTTTGGATACTCCGTTTATTTATCTGGCTAAACGGATGGGGCTCAAGCAAGCTTCTATTTTATAATAATGTCCTGTCTTTTTATTTAATTAAAATTCCGGAGAATTGTCATGAGTAAGATGTTCGATATAAGTGTTCCATTTTATAAAATGCAGGGTTGCGGAAACGATTTCGTTATTATTGATAACCGTGAAATGAAACTGCCGGTTGACGATATGTCACGCTGGGCAGAGAAAATATGCAAGCGCGCGTTCGGCGTTTATGCTGACGGACTGTTTTTTATTGAAGATGCTCCCGAAGGTTCGGATCTGGATTATGTCTGGCAGTTTTACAACTCTGATGGTTCAAGGGCCGAAATGTGCGGAAACGCTTCCCGCTGTGTCGGCAGACTCGCTCATGCACTCGGAATTGCCGGTGAAAAGCATGTTTTCGGAACCGACGCCGGACCTGTACAGGTTCAGGTCTTTCCTGAGCTTGAAGAAGTTAAGGTTCAGCTGCCGGACCCCAAAGATATTAAGGTCAATCAGACTTTAACCATAGATGGTAAAGAGTACACCTACCACTTTGCCAATACCGGTGTTCCCCATGTTGTTGTGCAGGTTGACGATGCCGAATCAGTTGATATTAAAAAAATGGGCAGTGCTATCCGTTATCATGAAGATTTTGCCCCGGCAGGAACCAATGTCAATTTCGTTCAATTCGTTGATAATGACAGTTTGATAGTCCGCACTTATGAACGTGGCGTGGAAGATGAAACCTATGCCTGCGGAACTGGAGTTTCAGCTGTCCAGCTTACTATGAATAAGCTTGGGCTTACTGATGCTGCTGTCAGAATCCGTACTTCCGGCGGTGAAGTTTTGAAGGTTATTGTCGAGGATGGCAAAGTATTCCTTCAGGGCGGAGCCGAGCTGACTTTCTCCGGCGAACTCTATCTCGATTCAATAGGACTTTAGATAAAAATTACTATCCGGTAGTTCGTAAGCAGGGGTGCCATGCCTTTTGCTGCATGTAACTGTCTATAATTTGTGAGAATAATTTCAAAAATAATTTGATTTTACTTTTTTAGACTAAAAAGGTATGAATTTATGCCTGTGGGAGCTGACAGCCCTCAAACAGTTTCCACAGACAATGGGTGATGTCTTTTAAATGTAATGATTTGATACATAACATTGATTCCTGTGAAGCAATAAAAAGTGTTGCGAAACAGTAAAATTTAATTTTTTAGTTTTTAACCAGTAATAAAAAATCAATAGTTACAATAGTTATGCTTGCCATAACGCCATGTCTGTTGTTGGCACGATTTTAGCTAAAAATTGACTGGCAGTATTTCATTCATAACAATAAATAGGGAGAATTAATATGGCTACTAATGAACTTACTAAACTGTTGCAGGAAGTTGTGCTTAAAAATGACAAGCCTGCACGTGAGATCGCAACAGAGATCAACAAACCTTACCCGACTCTTCTTCGTGAAATCAATCCTGAAGATAAAGGGGCAAAAGTAGGTATTGAAGAGCTTATTCCTCTTATGGATGCAACCGGCAGTATTCGTCCTCTGACCAGAATTGCCAATATCATGGGCTACGTTCTGGTTCCTATGGATCTGAATCCTGAAGATCCTGATGAAGCCAACTACATGGCTCTTGATCTGATGGACGGATTCGGAAGATACTCCAAGGCTCTGAAAAAAGCTTTGCAGAGTTCACCTGAAGGCGATCTGGCTGATGAAGTTGAAAAAGAAGGTTTCGAAGCTATTACAGCTATTTTGACCATGGTTCACTACCTGCGCAAAAAAGCTGAAGAAGAAAAAGCTAAGAACGCTCCTCGCCTCGCACAGGTCAGCTAGTTTGATTCCGCTTTATGCGGGTCATGAATTTGATGAAAAACCCCCTGAAAGTTTAACTTTCAGGGGGTTTTTATATTCGTGAAAACGTGACTTGGAACGTATTCCTGCGGATACGGTGTGAATCAGCAGTCATGAACATCTTTATTTATATAAAAACATAAATCAAAAAGATTATTAACCATTTCTTCTACCAGTTCAGGATTGTCAGGCGTTATATCCTGTACAGATTCCTGTCTGCTGGCAGTCTTATTTATTATTCTTGCAAAAAGCAGGGAGACGAGCTGGTCATCATATACAGTCCATCCTTTATTGCCTGATGCATTAATATTACTAAATCCGTGGTAATACATAAACTCCTCCCTGAGTAAAAAGTAGCGGACTCTCCCGTCCCTTCTTAGTGGCTTATCGGAATAATTGTAAAAGCTCTTTATAGGGATTTTAAAAAAAGTTTTAAGCCTCGGACAATGTTAAGTGCAGGGAGAGGCTTCCATTGATTTAATTTCTCAAACTAAATACAAAAGCATATATTAACGGATGAAATAACTGTTATCTAAAAGCTGCTTTTAATACCTTGCAGCGGTAATCCCGAAGCGGACTGAGATCTTATCCGGTTGTGCCGGAAGATCCGTCAGGAAAAATAAATGCGTATTACCTTAAGAAGAAAAATTATCACTCTGGCCTGTCTTGCAGCTCTGATCCCGGTTGTTGTGATGTTTATCATCACTTCAGTGCTCGAACACAGGCTTTCCAGCACTGTAAATAATGAAGTGAAGGGACTGATAACCGAGCATGTCTCGCAGGTTGCAGTGGATGCTTACGATCAGTGCCATAATACTGAGCTTATGATCCATGCTGAAACAGAAAGAGCTTTGAAAGGTACTTTGAAATATCTTAACAGCCTTGGCAGGTGGCATCTTGGTGATAAGCTTATCAGCTGGACTCTGAATTCAGCCGAAAATCAAGGCACTGTGCGGCTTCCTGAAATTTTTATTGGTGACAAGTCCGTATTACCGGTTGAAAGCATTGATGGCTTTAGCGAACTGGTTGATTCGGTAAAAGGCATGACCGGAGCTGACTGCTGTATTTTTCAGCGTGTGAATCCGGAAGGGGATATGCTTGCAGTTGCCTCATCTGAAGAAGGTAAGAATAAAACCCGTAGTATTGGTTATTTGAAAAAATCTCTTGATTCAGACGGCAGAAGAAATGATGTGATCAAAGCCGTTCTTGACGGGGAAGAGGTTTATGAGCGCGGCGAGGAGCAGTACGGAACCAGACTTGTAATATATTCTCCTTTAAAAGACAGTTATGGCCATGTTATCGGAATGGTTGGTGTTCATATGACATTCCAGTCCGTAAAACAGCTGCTGCGTAATATTGTCCGCACCTCAGTAGGCAAGTCCGGATACATCTGGCTCATCGGCACAAGAGGTGCTTACAGAAATAAATACATAGTAACTCCATCTACCAGCGGTAAAATAATTAATTCATCCCGGGAAACTTCTCTGGTTAAAGAGCTTGCTTCATCAGCAATGGACGCCGGAGATGGAAAACTTTCTTCAAAAAGTTATACTTGGAGCAGTACTGAAAACGGAACCTTACGCGATAAATATGCTGTTTATACCTATTTTGAACCGTGGGGATGGGTTATAGGCGCCAGCGTTTACATGGATGATTATCAGGGCATTATCCATAAACTGACAGGAACAATGCACAGCTTAACCGAGCTGCTAGTAATTTCCGGGATAATTATACTTGTCGTCATATTGGGTATTTCTTTTTACATGAGCGGGCTGATAGCAAATCCGGTCAGTCACATGGCCAAGATCGCCGCGATGATCGCCAAAGGTGATATCAATCAGGCCCGCAGGGAAATAATTACGATAGAGCAGGTCTGCCCCAATGCCAAACGGGCGGTATTGAATGCTGAAAATAACGAAACTCTGGATGAAACAGGACAGCTTTATCTGACGATAAAAGAGATGGCCGGAAATTTAAATTCTCTTGTGGGTCAGGTTCAAAGGTCCGGTATACAGGTTACTGCTTCGGCAACAGAAATCGCCGCATCGGCCAGACAACTGGATGAAACTGTAAATACTCAGGCCGCAGCAACAAACCAGATCAGTGCCACCAGCCTTGAGATTTCCGCCAATGCCGGAGAACTTGCAGGCACTATGGACAAGGTCAATATATCGGCCAAAGGAGCTGCTGACCTTGCCGAAGAAGGCAAGGACGGGCTGCGTTCCATGATCCGTATTATGGATGATCTCAGTTCCGCCACTGACAATATTATTGAAAAGCTGGCCTCAATCAATGAACAGGCCATATCCATTGTATATATCGTGACCACCATAACCAAGGTTGCGGACCGCACCAATCTTCTATCCCTCAATGCGGCTATTGAAGCTGAAAAAGCCGGAGAATTCGGACAGGGATTTTCAGTGGTGGCAGACGAAATAAGACGTCTTGCGGATCAGACCTCCGTTGCCGCCCTTGAAATTGAAAACATGATCAGCAGCATGAGAGAAGCTGTTGATTCAGGAGTGTCCGAGATGGATCATTTTGCCAAAGAAGTGCATCACGGAACAGGCAAGGCCGCTAAACTTGGTAAAAAACTTGATGGCATCATGCAGATGGTTACGGAACTTAATCCCCGCATTCAATCAGTAAATGAAGGAATGACCGCTCAGGCTGAAGGAGCACAGCAGATTTCGCAATCCATGACTCAGCTTTCGGCATCGGCATCTCAGACATCCGATTCTCTCGGGGAATTTAATCGTGCTGCCTCCCAGCTCAATGAAGCTGTTCAGGGTCTGCAAAGTGAAGTCAGCAAATTCAGGGTGGGTTAAATGCTGGTTCTAACATTTATGATAGGGAATTACCTTTACGGCTTTGAGGCTGTGCGTGTGGCGGAAGTTGTCCCACCGGTAAAGTGCAAACCGCTGCCTAAATCTCCGAAATTTATTTCGGGCATTTTTAATTACCGCGGGACCATTTCACCGATTGTAGATTTGTCCATGCTGGCAACCGACAGAGGAGCCCTTAATATGATGAGCACCAGAACCATAATGATTGATCTTGCCGATCTTGAGCGCAGCCATGAGCGGGGCAAAAAATTTCTCGGCCTTAAAGCGGAAAAAGTTACTGATATGGTCAAGCTCTCCGAAGAGGATTTTGAGGATTCAGGGGTGGAAGTACCGGATGCCCCGTGGCTAGGTCGGGTGGCGCGCATGGAAGATGGAATGCTCCAGCTTGTAAAACCGGAAAAACTACTTACTGACGAGCTGCATGAAATACTTTTTCCTGAGCATGAATATGAAATCCAGCTTTCCCGTGATGAGAATCACGAACTTCATTATCCTGACGTAAACAACGGTGATTAAGGACAGTATGAGCATCTCTGCGGCAAAAGAAATTCTCAACAGGACCATAGGTCTTGATGTTGCCTCTATCGGTGATAATGCACTGGAGAGAGCTGTCCGTCACAGGATGGATATTCTCAATTGCAGCGGGAGTTCTTATTACCGGCTTATACGTGAGGATAGCGGCGAGCTGTCTGAACTGATAGAGGAAGTCGTTGTTCATGAAACGTGGTTTTTCAGAGATATGCGCCCGTTCGAGCTGCTTGCCAGAGATGCCCTTAAAAAAAATGGGAATGAGCCGTACAGAGTTCTGTGTGCTCCCTGTTCATCGGGTGAGGAGGCCTATTCAGCAGCCATATCTCTGATAGGTTCAGGGCGGGATAAATCTTCACTAAAAATTGTTGGAACGGATATAAGCGCAAGGGCAATTGAAAAAGCCAAAGCCGGTATCTATGGCTCAAATTCATTTCGGTATGAACTGCCATCTTATGCCTCAAGGTATTTTGAAGACGAGGCTGGAGAAAAGCGTGTTTCTGCCGTTATAAAGGGTGCTGTTGATTTTACAAGGGGTAACATCCTTGATGGCGATCTTCCTGAGATCAGATTTGATGCTGTTTTCTGTAGAAATTTCATGATTTATCTTGATGGAGCCAGCAGGGAAAAACTGCTCGGAATAATTGAGACACGGCTTAAGCCTGATGCCCTGCTTTTTGTAGGACATGCGGAGGCTATGCCGCTGCTGCACAGATCTTTTACTCCGGTGAAAGCTCCGGGAGCGTTCGCTTTCAGAAACCGGAGGCCGGCTCTCGTTCCTGTCCCGGAAATTGAACAGCGCCCGGTACTATCCAAACAGGCTGAGAGAGGCGGGGTGGTTCTTTCTTCCGGCAGGAGAAATCGTTTTCACAGTGGCGGAACTGTTCATTTTACAAAACCTGTTGATACTGGTGCAAAATCAGATGGCAATCAGCCTGTTGAAAAGGACAGCTCTGTTTCAAGTCTTGCGGATGTCCGTAAGCTGGCTGACAGGGGACAGGTGCGTGAAGCTTTAAATATTTGTGACTCTATTTTGAAAAGTGGCGGTCCTGATGCGGATGTGTTCTATTTTGAAGGACTGCTGCATGAAACACTCGGTAATACTGCTCTTGCGGAAGAATTTTACCGCAAGTCATTATATATGAATCCTCATCATACTGAGACGCTGGCTCACATGCTGCTGCTGGCCGAAGCCTCAGGTGATGAAAAACAGGCTGTACTTCTGCGTGGCAGACTTGAACGTGCCGCAGGGATTCCGGGAGAATAAAATTGTCAGAAAAATGCTGGAATGAAATAGGTTATATAGGTGATCGCAGTTGCCCGGATCTTGCGGACTATAATCATTGTTTTCATTGTCCTGTGTTCGCCCGTGCCGGACAGAGCCTGCTGGATCGTGAGCCGCAGCCTGACTATCTTGAAGAAAATTCCAACGGAATTGCGGAGGCCAAAAAAGATTCGGCAGCCGATTCATGCGGAGCAGTTGTTTTTAGAATTTCACACGAGTGGCTCGCACTGCCTTCAAAAGTTTTTTCAGGGGTTCTTGATGAGCGTATTGTCCGCCCTGTACCCCATAAAAGCGGCAGAATATTTAAAGGACTCGCAACGGTGCAGGGACAGATTGTTCCGGTTGTTTCAATACGGGAACTGCTTGGCCTTGACCCGGAGCACATGAGCGAAGCTGAAAAAGGTTTTAGAGTCTACCGCAGGCACATTTGCGTTGATGGCAGTAAGGGCCGCTGGATTTTCGGAGCGGATGAAGTTCTTGGTGTGGTTCATTACTTTCAGGATGCCCTTATGGATGTTCCGGCAACTGTAGCCAAAGCTCCGGCCGCGATGTCTCAGGGTCTTTTTGATGTCGGCGAGAGAAGGGTTTCCCTGCTTAGCGATGAACTCTTTTTTACGGCTTTAAACAGAAGCGTTAAATAGGACGGTGAATACGTGACCCGTGATATGGCAGATCTTTCCATGCTGGAACTTTTTCTTTCGGAGGCTCAGGCTCACACCGAAGTCCTTTCCGGCGGCCTTAAAGATCTGACCGGAAAAATCAGCCCCCAAAGAATAGAGCCGCTTATCAGGGCCGCAACAGCTTTGCGTGGAGCTGCAAAGATAGTCGGTCTTGATACCTTAAACAGTATTGCCGAAGCGATGCTTTCGGCTTTCAATTCCATGAAATCTTCCGGCAGGGCCGACGAGGGGCAGCTTAAGTCCATACAGGAAGCAATCTCTTTTATTGCTGATCTTTCGCAGCTTGATGTTGAAGATGTTGATGACTTTCTTGAAGAACATGCCGATTTTGCCGCAGGATTACCCCGGACAATAAATTCTGCGGCAGCAACTGCAACGAGAAGTGAAGAAAGTGAAATAATCAGTTCTGCAGCTTATAAGGCTGAAGAGCATGTCCATTCAGCCGCTGTGGACAGCTCTATGATGGATCTTTTTCTTTCAGAAGCCAGTGAGCATTCTGCAACTATTTTAGCTGCTCTTGATAGTCTGGCTGAAGAATATTCCGATAAAAAAATAGAATCTCTGATCCGCGCTGTAGGAGCCATTAAAGGAGCCTCCAGAATTGTCGGTCTTTCTTCAGTTTCACAGGTTGCGGAAAGTATGGATGGTGCTTTCGGGGGTATCAAGAAATCAGGAAATCTTTCTGATGAATTAAGAATAAGCCTCAAAGAGTGTGCAGACTTTTTTAAAAATATTTCAGAAGTAGACCATGAAAATGTTGCTGAGTGGCTGGAAAAGCATTCACAGCAGGCTGATGATCTTTGCAAAGGAATTTTAGAAGCTGAAAAGCGCATGCAGGATTCCGGCAATGAGGACGCATCCCAAGGAAATGTACCCGGAGCTGATCCCCTTGTAGAGGTGAAAAAAGCCCCGGTGCAACAGGAGGAAAGTCGGCCCGTTTCTAAAGAAAGCCGTGCTGATGTTTCGGCAAAGAAAACCGAAGCCAAGGCAGCGGAACTCGCTGATATGTCCATGCTGGACCTCTTTCGCATGGAAGCGGAATCAAACTCGCAGGCTCTTTCTTCCGGCCTTGTCGAACTTGAAAAGGATCAGTCGCCGGAGCGGGTTGAACCCCTTATGAGGGCTGCCCATTCGATGAAAGGTGCTGCGCGGATTGTCGGGCTTAATGACGCAGTAGGTCTTGCCCATGCCATGGAGGATCTGTTGGTTTCCTGCCAGAATGGTGAAAAAGTACTTACCTCAGCTCAGATTGATCTTCTTCTGGCTGCAACTGACGTTTATGCTGAGTTAGCAAAAGTTGATGCTGCCAGTATAGAAAACCGACTTCAGCATCTGCGTGAAAAAATGGAGAAGCTGCAAGAGGGGCTTAGGGCTCCGGCTGAAGAGGTTGAGAATTACTTTGAAAGTTCAAACGCAGTCCTTTCCGGGGAATTTTGTGTCGGAGGGACTGAATTTTGTGAAATTAAAGATTACGATAATGATTTAAATGATGAAGCTGGCAATCGTGATCAGGAAGAAAATGCAGAACTTCCTGAAAATACGGAAGTCTATGCTACAGAACTTAATACCGAAGGCCAGAATAATTCCACGGCAAATGAATCGGTGGTCCGAGTTTCAGCAGGGAGTTTGAACCGGCTGATGGCTCTTGCTGGAGAGTCTCTGGTTGAGTCTGGAAGGCTCGAACATTTTGCAGCGTCATTGCAGCGGATAAAAGTTAATATGCGTGAAGTGATGCAGCTGCTTGATTCCACATGCGAGCGGGTTGAAAAAGGTGAACCTTCGAAGGATGTTGTCGCTGAAATTAAATCCGCCGGAAATGAATGCCGCCGACTTTTATCACAGCATATAGGGGAGTTCGATCTTTATCAGCGCCGTCTTGATAATGTTTCAGGACGTCTTTACCACGAAGTTATATCAAGCAGAATGAGACCTTTTTCTGATTGCGGAAAAGGTTTTCCGCGTCTGGTGCGGGATATTGCCAGACAGCTGGGTAAAAAAATAGATTTGGTCATCGAAGGTGAAAATACTCCTGTTGACCGTGATATTCTGGACCGGCTCGAATCGCCCCTGAACCATCTTGTCCGCAATGCTGTTGACCACGGGATTGAGTATCCTGCCGAGCGGGTAGAGGCCGGAAAAAGTGAAACCGGGGTAATTAGAATGACCGCCGGACACCGGGCTGGAATGCTTTTTATAGAAATCCGCGATGACGGCCGGGGGATGGAACCCGAGAAAATCCGTGAAAAAGTTATTGAGCGTAATCTGGCCCACGGGAGAATGGCTGCTGAACTTACCCGCTCAGAACTTATGGAATTTTTATTCCTGCCCGGTTTTTCTACTGCCGGTGAAGTTACTGATATTTCCGGCCGGGGTGTCGGACTGGATGTTGTTCATGCCATGGTTCAGGATGTGGGAGGAACCGTAAGGGCTGAATCCAATCCGGGACGGGGCATGATTTTTTCTATGCAGCTTCCGCTTACTCTTTCGGTGATAAGAACTCTCCTAGTTAATATTTCGGATCAGCCATACGCAATCCCTCTTAGTAGAATCAGCCGTATTTCAAGGATAAATCCTGATGAGATAGAGCTTTCAGAAGACCGCCAGTATATTCGTCTTGATGGAAACAATGTCGGACTCATTGCCGCAGCCAAAATTCTGGGAACAGGAGGTGTGCCGCAATGTGAGGGCGGATTTAAAGTTATAGTAATAAGTGATCGCATGAACCGCTATGGTCTGATTGTTGATGATTTCATCGGGGAGCAGGACCTTGTGGTACGCCCGCTTGATCCACGGTTTGGAAAAATTCCCGATGTCAGTGCCGTGTCCTTGATGCCTGACGGAAGTCCGGTGCTTATTCTGGATGCCGAAGATATGGTGCGTTCAATTGACAATCTGCTTTCCGGTGGACGCCTTGGTAAAGTGAGCGGCGAGAAGAAAGGTGAAGCCCCTGTGCTGAAAATTCTGGTCGTGGATGATTCACTTACCGTGCGCGAGGTTGAGCGGAAACTGCTGGTTAACAACGGATATGAAGTTGATACTGCGGTTGATGGCATGGACGGGCTTAATGCCGTTGTTTCTGGGAATTATGATCTTGTGGTTACTGATGTTGATATGCCCAGAATGAACGGTATTGAACTGGTCAGACGAATTAAATCTGATGATTCTTTAAAGGGTATCCCGGTAATGATGGTTTCATACAAGGATCGTGAAGAAGACCGTATAAGAGGACTTGATGCCGGGGCTGATTATTATCTTACCAAGAGCAGTTTCCATGATGAAACCCTTTTGTCTGCGGTCAAGGATTTGATCGGAGGTGGTGCAAGATGAGGATAGGTGTAGTTAATGACCGCCCCCTTGTTCTGGAAATTATATGCAGTGTTGTTGCTGCCGCAGGGCATAGAGTTGTCTGGAAGTCCACGGAAGGTGCTCTGGCAGTAAAGCTGTGCTGTGAAGATACCCCTGATCTGGTGCTGATGGATCTTAACATGCCGGTTATGGATGGAGTTGAGGCTACCAGAAAGATAATGTCGCTCTGTCCCTGTCCTGTTCTTGTTGTGACCTCGGATGTTCATAAGCATGTTTCTAAAATTTTTGAAGCCATGGGCGCCGGAGCTCTTGATGCCGTCTCAACCCCTGATGGAAGACCATCGGAAAATTTAAGTGGCAAAGGCGGTTTTCTCGATAAGATTGCAATGATTGAAAGGCTTGGTAAAAATCCGGTTCAACGCAATGTCAGAGGTACACCCGTCAGGAAAAGAACTCCGCTGCTGGCAATCGGTTCCTCAACCGGAGGTCCCAGCGCGCTTGCAGCCATCCTTGGTGCTCTGCCGGAAAATTTCCCTGCGGCTGTAGTTATAATCCAGCATGTTGACGGTTGTTTTTCGGACAGTCTTTCGCGCTGGCTGGACAGTCAGGCCGGAATAAAGGTTCGTCTGGCCGTGGCAGGTGATACTCTCAAAGTAGGGGAAGCCCTTATTGCCCCCGGAAATAAGCATCTTGTTATCGGTAAAAACGGTGTTCTCAATTTCAAGCCTGATAACGGGGAAAGTCCTTATGTGCCCTCAGTGGATATTTTTTTTAAAAGCCTTGGCGAGCTGTCGCCGGTTCCCGGATCGGTTGCGGTCCTGCTTACCGGTATGGGAGCCGATGGAGCTGAAGGGCTGCTGAAACTGCGCAATCTCGGTTGGACAACAGTTGCTCAGGACAAAGAAAGCAGTGTGGTCTGGGGGATGCCCGGAGTGGCTGTGAAGATGGGAGCTGCAACACATATTTTACCGCTTGAAGCTATTGGACCGACAATGGTCAGGCATTTTAACAAAGCCCGAGGAATGGAGTGATATATGAGTGGACTGGACAGTACTGAGACTCTGCTTACTGAACATAAGATAACCGTGCTTCTTATAGACGATCAGCCGCTGGTGGGTGAAGCTGTTCGGCGGATGCTTGAGGGCGAGGAAGATATTGATTTCCATTTCACTTCAGACCCTGCCGGAGCCATCCCCATAGCTCAGGAGCTTGAGCCGACAGTTATTCTGCAGGATCTTGTAATGCCTGAAATTGACGGAATGACCATGGTCAGGTTTATGCGGGCAAATAAAAAGCTTAAGGATGTTCCTCTTATTGTTCTTTCCACCAAAGAGGAGGCGGCCACCAAAGCTGAAGCTTTTGCTCTCGGGGCCAACGACTATCTTGTTAAACTGCCGGACCGCATAGAGCTGCTTGCTCGTATCCGTTATCACTCCAAAGGTTACATCAACCTGCTACAGAGAAATGAAGCTTATGAAGCATTGCTGGAGAGTAGAAACGCAATGCGGAAGGAACTGGCTGTTGCTGCTGATTATGTTACCTCCCTGCTTCCTTCTCCTGTAAAGGAAGGAGTTGTGATGGCTGACTGGCGATTTATCCCCTCTGCTTCACTTGGCGGGGATTCATTTGGTTATCACTGGCTTGATGAGGATAATTTTGCCATGTATCTTCTTGATGTCTGTGACCATGGTGTCGGTTCCGCCCTGCTTTCAGTTTCCGCCATGAATGTGCTGCGTTCGCAAACTCTTCCTGATACCGATTTTTTCAAGCCGGAGATGGTTTTGCAGTCTCTGAATGAAACTTTTCAGATGGAAAAGCAGAATAATCTGTATTTTACCATGTGGTACGGGGTGTATAATAAAGTTGAAGGCACTTTGACATTCTCCAGCGGAGGACATCCTCCGGCTCTTCTTATCAGAGACGGTGAAGCCAGTCTGCTGCGGACCACAGGTATGATTATCGGCGGTATGCCGGGGATGAATTACACCAGTGATATGGTCGGGGTCAAAGAAGGCGACCGCCTTTATGTTTTCAGTGACGGGGTTTATGAATTAAAAAAGGCTTCCGATGGAAAAATGTGGGAGTTTGAGGAGTTCGTAAAATTTATGACCTCATGCAATGGTCCGCTGGGCGATCCTGTTGAAAAATTATTGACCCACACTAGAGCTTTGCAGGGTGCTGATGCGTTTGATGACGATTTTTCCATGATTGAATTTGAGTTCAATCAAGTTAAGTAAATATAAGGTGGAAGGTGATGAAAATTCGTAAACAGTTCATGATAGGCTGCATAGTTTTCTGCGTGGCTCTGACAGGAGCGATTCTGCTTTTGATATCAAATTTCAGCAGAAAAACCCTTTTCGAAGAATACAAGGGCAAAGCGGAAATAATGCTGCACACCATGAAGGCCGTCCGCAAGCATACCGGGGCCGTTATCAGACCTGTTGCCACGAAGCTTCTGCCGCCTGATGAATTTGTTCCGCAGCTACAGTCAACATCATACACCGCCAACAATGTTTTTCAGAGAATACCTGAAGAATTCCGCAACTCAATTTCTTATAAAACCGCATCCATAAAACCTCGTAATCCGGATAATCTGGCTACAGCGGTGGAAGCACGGATAATTTCAAAACTTGATGACATGCATTCTGCCGGTAAAAAAGCCTTACTGGAAGGAAGCTATAAAATTAACGGCCTTGATTATTATGTTGTGGCTGAGGGGGAAGAAAACAAACCTTCCTGTATGGAATGCCACGGTACTCCGGCTGAAGCTCCGGAATCAATGAAAGAGCTTTATCCTGTTGAAACGGATAAAGGTTATAACCGGCTGCCCGGAAGGATTGAATGCGCGCAGATTGTCTCTGTTCCTCTTGCCGCTCTTGAAGCGGCTTCTGCGGGAACTCTGAGTACGACAATTGCCGTTGCGGCTGCGTTTACTGTTCTGGCAATTTTATTTCTTCTTTTTGGTTTGAATATTATCTTCAAACCGACACAGGCCTTCACTGAAATTGCAAAATTTATTTCTGAAGGTGATCTTGATTCGGCCTCGAAGCGCATTGATCAGATGCGTAAATCAGCCGCCAAGGGGGTTATTTCAAAACATCTTATCAGACCGGGGAATGAGATCGGTGATCTTGTTGTCTCGTTTGAAAAAATGGTTGCCGGACTTGGTGAACTTATAGGCAATGTCAAGGATTCTGGAAGGATGGTTTCTTCTTCGGCGGTGCACATCAGTTCTACCGTGGGCAGAATAGATGAAAATGTTTCCAGACAGGCCGCTTCAACCAACGAAGTGACCGCAACCAGCAGACTGATAAGAGAGACTTCAAGAGAGCTTTCCACATCCATGAAAGATGTGGAAAAAAGTACTGAGGAGTCTGCCAGACTGGCCGGAAATCTTCAGGAGAATATACATGCAAGAGAGAAATCCCTGCTGAATCTTGTAAACTCAACTGATAATGTTTCGGACCGTCTTTCTGCCATTAACGAAAAGGCCGGAAGTATTAATAATATTGTAACAACTATAGCTTCCATTGCAGATCAGACCAATCTGCTTTCACTTAATGCGGCGATAGAGGCGGAAAAAGCCGGACAATACGGTCAGGGATTTTCCGTTGTTGCCCGTGAAATCAGAAGGCTGGCAGATCAGACTGTTATAGCTGCCGAAGACATCGAGCAGATGGTTCGCGATATGCAGAATGCTGTTGGAGCCGGTGTCATGGAAATGGATAAATTCAATCAGGAAGTTCGTTCCAGTGTTGATGAGGTTCAGACCTTGAGCCGGGATCTCGGGGTTATCATAGAGCAGGTCGGAGTCCTTAAACCGAGTTTTGATGAAGTTTCACAGTCCATTGGTGATCAGGCCTACAGTGCTGAGCAGATAAATGAAGCCATGAATGATTTGAGCGATGTTGCGGCAGGTACAGCGGAATCCATACAGGAATTTAAAAGGGCTGTGGCAAGTCTTAATTATACAGTTCAAAGTCTGAACGGAACTGTCTCCGGATTTAAAATCGGTTTATCTTCTGAGGCTGATATGGATAGCGAACATGACCCGGATTAAGACATAATTAACATATACGATGTCTAAATTTAACGAGTCTGTAACGAAGAGGCCTTTATCACCTTGAATGTGACAGGTATGGTGCATCGCAAAAGGAGATTATAACGTGTCAGTAGAAAAAATACTGGTGGTCGAAGATAATAGCGATACTTTGGAATTGCTTAAATATAATCTGACCACTTCCGGATACAGCGTTGTTACTGCTATGGATGGTCATAAAGCTCTTGAACAGGCCCGTAACGAAAAACCGGATCTGATCCTTCTTGATCTGATGCTTCCGGGACTCGACGGACTTGAGGTCTGTCGCAGACTTAAACAGGAAGCCGGTATTCAGCATATCCCCGTGATCATGCTCACCGCCAAGGGCGAAGAAGTTGACCGTGTCGTTGGTCTTGAACTTGGGGTTGATGACTATGTGGTCAAGCCCTTCTCTCCAAGAGAGCTGGTTCTAAGGATTAAAGCTGTCCTGCGTAGAAGCTCTGAAACAGAGTCAGAAAAACCTGATAGATGGGATCGTGATGGTCTCAGTGTAGATTTTGAGGCCCATACTGTTGTTGCCAGCGGAGAAGAAGTTCCGCTTACCGCCACTGAATTTAAACTTCTTTCAGAGCTTTTACAGCACGAAGGTAAAGTCAGGACCCGCGACCACCTTCTGGATACTGTCTGGGATACTCATTTCGAAGGATATTCCAGAACAGTTGATACCCATATCAGACGGTTGCGTCAGAAACTCGGTGAGTTTGCAGACTACATCGAAACTGTTCGCGGCGTCGGATATCGTTTCAAAAGCTGATATCATTTATTCCCGATCTGATTTTTAATTGCTGTCCGTATCCTGCGGCAGGTGGAATACTATTGTCTTTTTTCACCTCTGCCGTTTGTTTTCTATTTTTTTATATGTGAGCGCTATTATTAATCTTATTGTAACACAATTGTTACCGCGTCCTGTTATACAATTAAATTTAAGTACAATTATGTGCGGTAAACAATGATTTTAATGGGCTGACCAATGCTTATTTCCGACAATCTGTCGTTGAAAACAAAATTATTTGTAGTGGTCCTTTTCCTAGCTGTCGTCTGCGTGAGTCTGCCGCTGGCACTCGCGTATCGTCAGCTCAATTCCGATGTTGTTCACGAAGCTGAAAGCGGAGCAAAAGAAGAGCTGGCTCTTGCCCGGCGTCTGCTGGATAAGTCGGATGATTCAAATATTGCTGTGATGGTTTCATCTGTCAGCAGTCTTATAGGAAGGGAAATTGTTTTTATAGGTAATGATGGTGAGCTGTATTCCGGGGCTTCATGGCTTGATTCAGGAGGTGACCTGTTGAATCGTCCTGAAGTTATAGCCGCTGTTAAAGACGGGACTGGTTTTTCACATGGTACTGATCCCGTAACCGGAAATAAGGTTTTATATGCGGCCATGGCTGTCATAGATCTGCCTGATATCCCTAAAGGAACACTGCTGATTGAAGAGCAGATTCCAAAGGCCGGTAAAAGTCTGGAAACAGTGCGCAGCGTTTATTTATGGTCGATTCCTGTAATAATTTTACTTTGCTATGTGAGCATTAGAATTCTTGTTCTTCAACTGTCAGAGTCTGTCAGGTCCATGGTTCGTACTGCTGAGGCTGTTGGTCAGGGAAATTTTAAAAGACGAATTAGAAATCTCCCCGGAAAAGAATTTCTGCCTCTTGCGGAATCCATAAACTGGATGGCCGAGAGAATTGATGAGCATGTAGCAATCATAACCGGTCAAAAGGATAAACTTCAGGCTGTTTTGAACGGTATGTGGGATGGAGTTATGGTCTTGGATTCAGAGTGTAGAATAAACAAGGTGAACAGATCCATGAAAGAGATTGTCCACGGCATAGAAGACAGTATCAACCGTAATCCGCTTGAGGTTATTTCAAGCCCGGATTTTCAGGATACATGCCGTCAGGTGATATCAGATGATGGCCCGGTTTCGGCTTCCATTCAGCTGGCTCTGGACGGTGATCGTGTTTATGAAGTGAACATTGTAAAATCTGCTAATTCCATAGGCCCCGGTCAGGGACCGGGAGCTATTGCCGTATTCCATGACATAAGTGAGATCAAGCGACTTGAAAAAGTCAGACAGGATTTTGTTGCCAATGTATCACATGAGTTGCGGACCCCGCTGACTTCGGTAAAAGGCTATGCTGAAACATTGCTCAGTGATCCGCCACCGCCGCAGACTCTTCAGAAATCCTTTCTTGAAACAATTAAGAAAAATGCAGATCACATGTGTAAAATTGTTGATGATCTGCTCAGCCTTTCCCGCCTTGAAGCAGGCAGAGCGCAAACGGATTTCAGGGTTTTTGATCCCGTTGTATGCATTGAACAGGCTTGGGAGGCCTGCTCTTCACTGGCTGAGGCCAGAGGGACTGTTCTTGAAAGCGACCTTGAGGATCATGAAAATTTTATTGAGGCAGACCCTGATCAACTGATGCAGGTTTTCAGGAATCTTTTTGAAAATGCCATAAAGTACGGCCCGGAAGAGTCCCTGGTTGAAGTTGTTCACCGTGTGGACTCCGGCATGTTGCGAATTGAAGTCCGTGACAGTGGTCCGGGTATTCCCGGCAGTGACCAAAAAAGAATTTTCGAGAGATTTTATTCAGTACAGAAGCATCGCCGCAATGAGTTTGGCAGTACCGGACTCGGGCTTGCCATATCACGACATATAGTAAGGAATCATGGTGGTGATATCTGGGTTGAAAGCCCGCCGTCAGGTCGCTCCAGAGGAACTTCGTTTATTTTCACCTTACCGCTTGCATCATAAATAGAATTACAAAATCCGGCCCTATTTCAATAGGGCCGGATTTTACTATAAATGTGTTTAAATTTTTTTATTAAAAGCCCATAGGCTAAAGAGTTGCAGGCAGTTCTATAATTACAGTTGTTCCTTTTAGGTCTGAAGTTTTCATTTTTATATCTCCGCCATGAACCCCGGCAATAAGGCGGGCTGAATAAGTGCCTAGACCTGTTCCGTGTTTCTTGCCGGATGTACTGTATTTGCTGAAAAATTTAGTGCGCATTTCCTCAGGAACTGCACCGCTGTTATGGATTTCCATACGGATCGTTTCATCGTCCTGCCTGAGGTTTATGCTTATGGGCTGGTCCGCCAATGTAGCTTCAACAGCATTCTTGATAAGGTTGCCGAACATGGAGAACAATAATAATTCTTCGCCTTTTATATGAAAAACTTCCCGGTTCGAAACTGTTTCCCCGTTGATCTGTATGAGCAGGCCTGAATTTTTATTCAGCAGCAAATCTTCGAGATCTGTTCTGATTCTGGTGATCAGGCGCACTATATCTACTTCAGCAGGAGTAATTTCATAAATTCCTGCCTCCATTTTATAAATATCATGGGATTTGCTCAAAAGGCCGTTCATTTTATAGCCGGCATCCTGAATCATTTTTAAGATATTTTTACGTTCCTCGTCTTCTTCATCAGCAGCCAGAAGGTGAGGAAGATTTATGACGGCATTCAGTGGAGTCTTAAGATCGTGGCGGGTTATTTTTTCAACATCTTCACGGAGTCTTATTGTGCGCTGGTAGTTTATTATATCCTGAAGTGAAGAGGACAGCGTTCTGCAGAATTGTTCAAGGTAGTCTGTAGCCATTTCAGGATTGTAGCGGTCCGGATCAGAGTCATAAATAGAAAACAGACCTAACAGTTTTCCCGGATGGAATTTATCTTCAAGACCGTAGGCAAAGCATGATCCATTGCTTTCAGGAGTCATTGCAGGATCGGCAAAAAAAATGTCGGGACGCATCATTCTGGAAACAGGACCGATAAACAGGCGGTTTTCACCCTTGCAAAGGGTGGCATCGATAAAACGCATATAGCCTTTGAATATTGCTGTCGGCAGAGGCTGTTCCGGAAAGTCGGAGCATATCTGTCTGTCCATTACTACCGCGCAGCGTTCAATATGGAGAACGGAGCGAAGCTTATCCAGCAGTTCAGGAACTTCATTTAGCCCTTTTAGTTTATTAACCATGCCAGAAGCCGCACAGAACTTCTGAAAAATTTCCACATCAGTTTTATATGTGCCTATTGTTGTCCTAAGCTGCGACTCAAGCAGTTCTGTTTTCTTTTCAAGAGAGCTGTTGCGGTTGCGCAGAGCAAGGCAGGAGTCTTCCATGCGCAGGAGTTCATTTCTTGATAGGGCATAGTTTTCAAACAATATCTGAGAAACTTCTTCTGTCAGTTCAGTATCACCTTTTGAGATCAGCTCTTTCAGTCTGTCGAGCATCATTCCGAAATCATTGGGAGTTGGAAGACTGTTCATTGGTAGTTTCCCTGAAATAATTTAACTGGTTATCAGACAATAGGATAAAGCAGCCGCTGTTTCACAGAGAACCAGAGCCGCACCAAGAAAATCACCATTGGCTCCGCGAACTTTTTCAGCCAGCCTGTATAGAAATAATATGCATAATGCACATAGAATGTAAGCGAGAAACTGAACTTTGATTTCAGTAAGCAGCAGTCCGAATATAAAAGTTATCAGAAATGCTGTTCCTACTGATTTAAAGGTTGCTCCGGCCATGAAAAGTGAGCCTTGGCCGGGACGGCTGAATTTCCTGCCGGCCAGACACATTGAAGCGTTGCCCAGTCTGCCGACCATAAATACCCAGATCAGGGTTCCGTATGCCTGTGCAGCGAGTATCTCTTTAAAAAGAAGAAACTGCCCGCCCACACTGAGAATTAAAGCCATCACTCCGAAAACTCCGCAACGGCTGTCTTTTACTATTTTCCAGAACCGCTCAGGGTTCGGATAGGGTCCGGCTCCGTCTGTAATGTCGGATATCCCGTCAAAGTGCAGCCCTCTGGTGATGTAGATACTTGCGCCAACCGCAAGCCATGCCTGAATATCAGGATGTGTTCCAAGAAGACCTAAGGCAAACGGAATACAGATAATAAAGCCCATGACAGCGCCTGTGAGCGGCATCCATGCTACTGTTGCGGCAAGTTCATCCGGCTCTACCATGCGTGGTGGAGCAAGGCGGGTCATAAAGCTCAGGGTTGTTATGAAATTTTTAAGTTGCTGTCTGATCATTTTTACCATGTGAATGTTACACTGTCTCCGGGGCCGAGGCTCAGTTCCTGAGCTGCGGAGCCTTTATTGACTGCCAGTTCATAAAATCCCTGACTGCCTATGATAAGCCCTGTTGTTCTGGGTTGAAGTTCTGCGTAGCAGGCGGCCCTGCGGACTATTCTGCTATCAGGATAGCGTGGCGGATTTTCAGGGAGTACAACCCGTTCCGGCAGGACGTGATTATCTCTGATATTAAGGATCAGGTTACCAAAGCGGTCACGATGCAGGACTATTGCTTCCACTCCGTTTTCCATCCATACAGGGCGGCTGATACCGGTGCGGGCAACATCTCTTAAAGGGAGCTTTGAGCCCATCAGTGAAAGTTGTTCTCCGGTTGATACTGCCGCGGCGATGGGAGCGAAAATATCTCTTCCGTGAAATGTAGCACTGGCGGCTTTTCTGGCAGCCAATGAGCTTAAATCTGTAACTATCATGGCTTCCGGACTGAGATATTCAGCTAGTTCGACCAGCCCGTTGTCAGGGGCAATTATGACTCGTGAACCAAGTTCACAACCTATTATGCGTCTGTTTGTTCCGACTCCGGGATCAATTACAGCAACAAAAACTGTATCCTGAGGAAAATGATTCAGGGCGGACCACAGGTAGAATGCTCCCTGAGTGATGCAGAACGGTTCAACCCCGTGGCTCAGGTCTATTACCGGTGAGTTTGGAGCATGTTTGGCAAGGACTCCTTTCATCTGGCCTACATAAGGATCGGTCAGACCGAAATCTGTAAGAAGGGCGATAGTTCTGTTCATAGCTGGATGACCTTGATTTCCTATTCAGTTTTAAAGTCCATATTTTAATGCACTATAATTAAGTGCTGTGTTAAATATAGATTCAAACTGTATTTATACAGTGACATTTTTTGCCGGGTTGGAAAAGTAGCAATCATTGTTTTACAGTGGTTATACCGGACTTGGAAGCCGTAAAGAAAGATGATAAAGCGAGAGACCGGATCAGCCCGGCAACTGTATCTTGATGCAGATTGCCTTGAGACGACAGAATCTTCAGCTTCAAATCTATTGTTCTGGCATAATTCCGTTTCCCGGCTTAAACTTGGAAAGGCAATAATGTTTTGTCATCGCACGGCATGATCTCATAATAATGTTAAGGAGATACGAAACCCGCAATGAAAGCTAAACTTCATCTTGAAAAAATACTTGGCGCAGTCCTTGAAGAAAAAGGATGGCAGTGGCCTGAAAAAGCCGTGCTGGAACCACCAAGGGACAAACAATTCGGAGATATGTCCGCCAACATCGCCATGATGCTGTCAAAGCAGGCAAAGATGAATCCGCGAGCAATCGCCGAAGATCTGAAAAGTGCCATCGGTGATGACAAATATATTGAGAAGATTGATATTGCCGGCCCGGGATTTTTGAATTTCACTTTTTCTCCGTCTTTCTGGCAGGATATGGTGCCTGAAGTTCTGGAGAAGGGAATTGATTTTGGTAAATCGGATATGGGTAACGGACGTAAAGTTCAGGTTGAGTATGTTTCAGCCAACCCTACCGGACCTCTGCACATCGGTCACGGGCGCGGAGCCGCACTCGGCGATTCACTGGTAAGAATCCTTGAGTTTACCGGACATGATGTTTCAGCAGAATACTATGTCAATGATGCCGGAAGGCAGATGCTCATACTCGGCAATTCAATATGGGTTCGCCTGCAACAGAGTCAGGGCAGAGATATTCCGCAGCCGGAAGATTTTTATAAAGGTGATTATATTCAGGATATCGCTGCCGAGGTTCTTGATCTCAACCCGGATATTCTTGAAAAAAGTGATGAAGAAGCCATCGCAATCTGCCGTGAATACGGAAAGGATAAAATTCTTAACGGAATAAAAACTGATCTGGCCGGATTTGATGTCCGCCATGATGTCTGGTTTTCTGAAAAGAGTCTTGTCTCCGCAGGTAAGGTTGAAGAAACTTTTAAAGACCTTACAGAACGCGGTATGGCTTATGAAGCAGATGGCGCACTCTGGTTCAAGAGCACCGACCTCGGTGATGACAAGGACCGTGTTCTGCGTAAATCCAATGGCGATCTGACTTATTTTGCTTCTGATATTGCATACCACGATGATAAATTTAAACGTGGCTTTGATACTGTTGTAGATATCTGGGGTGCTGACCACCATGGTTATATCCCCCGGATGCAGGCTGCCGTGGAAGCTCTCGGTAAAAAAGGCGGACTGGAAGTAATTCTGGTTCAGCTTGTAAACCTGCTGCGTGACGGCGAACAGATAGCCATGTCCACCCGTGCCGGGAAATTTGAAACACTTGAAGATGTTGTTAATGAAGTCGGCCGTGATGCCGCCCGCTTTATGTTCCTTTCCCGCAAGAGTGACAGTCATCTTGATTTTGACCTTGAACTCGTAAAGCAGCGGACAATGGATAATCCGGTGTACTATGTTCAGTATGCCCATGCCCGTATTTGTTCTGTTCTGCGTAAGGCTGCTGATGAAAAGTTTGAAATAAATGAAAATGATCTTTCCTGTCTTGCCCGTCTGGTGGAAGAAGAGGAAATTGATCTTTTGAAACTGCTTGATCAGTTCAGCGATGTTGCTGAAAACGCAGGACGCACCATGAGTCCGCACGCAATCAGTTATTATGTGCGTGATCTTGCTACAGTTCTGCATCGTTTTTATTCAAAACATCGCATTATCGGTGTTGAAGATGATTTATGCCGGGCCCGCCTTATTCTTCTTAAAGCTGTGGCCAGAGTTCTGCAGAACGGCCTTGCCCTGCTTGGTGTAAGTGCTCCTGAAAAAATGTAATTAAATAGCGTCATGGTTTGATCCGGACGGAGAAAAATATGGCTAATAAAAAGACTAAACCAGCTAAAGGTCCCAAGGAAGAAAAGATCTATACCTTCAATTTCAATCTGCCCAGCCTCATTGGTCTGTGTGCAGGTGCAGTTGTTGCGTTGTGTGCTTTTTTTGTCCTCGGAGTCCTGCTGGGACGCGGTTATCAGCCGGAAAAGGATGTTCCTGAACTGGCGATGGTCATGCCTTCTCAATCTGAGAATAAAACCGAAGGTATCAAAGGCGGAGTTCTAAAACCTGAAGAGCTGCGCTATATGGATGACCTTAAGAAAAATCCCGTTCCGGTAAATAAGGAAGAGCGCGAAAAGATTCGTGAAGAGGACCGGGAAAAAGCAGCAGCGGCACAGAAGAAAAAAGAAGAGAGAGAAGCTGAAAGGGATCGCAGGATAGCCGAGCGAAAAGCTCGCAAAGAAGCCCGGCAGGAAGCTGCCAAGGCCAAAACTCCTGCAAAAGCTCCAAAGCCGGCTGTCGCAGCAGCGGAAGCTGGAGCACCTGTCTATGACTATGTCTATCAGATCGCTTCATTTCTTGACGAGGCTAAGGCCGCAGGCTTTGCCGGGAATCTTCAGAAAGACAGCTTGAACGCTTATGTGGAATCAGCTGCAAGCGGCAGTAAAACCTATTACCGGGTATTTGTTAAATACACAGGTACAGCGGAAAGTACTGCCGGAATGAAAAGCGTTGTCGCAAAATATGGAATTAAGAAGCCGTTGCTGAGAAGCAAAGTTGAAAAATAGCAACAGCTGAATTCAGTTATGTTATTATAAAACCGGAGTGCAGAGTCACTCCGGTTTTTTTATGGAATGTATTCATGCCTGCTTTCAGTAACAGGCTGTTAAGATGAAATAGAAAAGCCCGCATCATATTCTGAAGCGGGCTTTTAAAAATCAATTAGAATGATTTAAGCGTTCTGGCTGCTCTGAGTCGGGGGAGTGAAAACTCTTAAAGCAAGGTCCTTATCGATGATGAACATACCGTTTCCTTCACCGCCGATAAGTTTAAGCTTATTGAGGACATCGTTAACGGAATCTTCCTCTTCAACCTGTTCACTGACAAACCATTGCAGGAATATGTTTGTAGCATGGTCTTTCTGTTCTATAGCCAGATCAACCAGATTATTGATCATGGAAGTAACCTTTTTTTCATGCGTAAGAACGTCTTCTACTGCGGCAAGAGGGCTTTCCCATTCGGTCTGCGGTCCTTCCACCTGTGTAAGAACAACTCTTCCACCGCGTTCAATGATGTAGTCATAGAACATCATTGCGTGGGCCAGTTCTTCCTGAGCCTGTACACGCATCCAGTTGGCGAAGCCGGAAAGACCGGCATCACTGAAGTATGCGGACATGGAGAGATAGAGATAAGAAGAGTACATTTCAGCATTCAGCTGTTCATTGAGAGCTTTTTCCAAAACCTTGTTGGACATTTCTTCCTCCTGCGAAGAGATTATATATTGAACTTAATTTTAAGCACTGCCGGATTATTGGCAAGTGATAAAAAAGGAAGACATCATAAATAAGAAAAGGCATCCGAAAAAATAATTCGGATGCCTTTATAAGTGTCATGAAGTAACAGTTTTTTAGTAACCGTGGTGATCAGCAAGATTCTCTTCTGTAATCTTTGTGGCAAACTTTTTATGCAGCCATGCCTGATAGATGATTACGATGGGAACCATAACCAGAGCAACGCAGAGCATAATCTTAAGCGTCATCTGGCTGGAAGATCCATTCATTGTGGTTACAGAGAAAGCCGGATTAAGGCTGGAGGGCAGAAGTGCCGGGAAAAGGCCTATTATTCCGAACATTGTTGTTGTCAGGATCAGTGCGGCTGAAAGAGTCCATGCCTTCCACCATTTGCGTGCTGAAATCATAGAGCGCATTGCAACCAGTGAGAAGATAGGAATGATGAGTATCAGCAGCAGAGCCGGATTCTGGAGGTAGTTGCTGAGCAGTTTGGTATAAACTGCACTGAGAGCCAGAAAGGCTACATAGACGGCAACCAGAACAGGCCAGATGATTGATGACATGTTACCGGCACGGACATTAAGTTCTCCTTCGGTTCTGGCGGCCAGCCAGAGGCAGCCGTGATTGGCGAAGAGAAGAACAAAGAGGATACCGCCACCGATACCGTAAGCGTTAAGCAGGGTAAAAAGGTTGCCGTGAAAAACGCCTTCAGCGTCAATGGGTATACCCTGAAAGATATTGGCAAAGGCAACTCCGAGCAGCAGTGCCGGAACAAAGCTGCCGATAATGGCCAGAGTATCCCAGAATTTACGCCAGAGCTTTGATTCAAGCTGTCCGCGGAATTCAAAAGCAACACCACGAAGAATAAGTGCTATAAGCAAAAGCATCAAAGCGGTATAAAGTCCGCTGAACATAACTGCGTAAGCTTTAGGGAATGCTGCGAAGGTTACGCCGCCGGCTGCGATGAGCCATACTTCGTTTCCGTCCCAGAAGGGTCCCATTGATTTATAAATTATCTGACGGTCCGTCTCGCTTTTAGCGAGAAAAGGAATCATTGATCCGAGTCCAAGGTCGTAGCCGTCAAGCATGAAATAAACGGCCCAGAGAACTCCCCATAAAAGGAACCATATAGTTTCTAGCATCATTATCTCCTTTTGTTTCTCGCCGGAAGGCTAAGCTTTTTCCGGGCCCTTGAGGGCGAACTTGGTGATCAGGAATATTTCCGCCAGTCCGAGTACTGAGTAAAGGAATGTCAGGGCAAAGAATGAAAATGCAACCTGGCTTGTTGCGATCGGCGAAACCGCATCGGAAGTTTTCATAAGCCCGTAAACAATCCACGGCTGTCTTCCAACCTCAGCCACGATCCATCCGGCCCACATGGAGACATAGGGCAGAGGTACCGTGAACATAAGTACAGTCAGCAGCAGTTTGTTCTCAGTAAGGTTGTTTCTGCTTTTCCAAGCCCAGAGACTGAGTAGAATGAACAGGGTTCCAAGACCGACCATGGCACGGAACGACAGGAATGTGAGCGTGACAGGAGGACGGTCTTCCTTGGGCCATTCTTTAAGGCCCTTTACCGGAGCACTGAATGAGTTGAATGCGAGGAAGCTGAGAGCTCCTGGTATTCTCATTATCTCAACACTGTTGGTTTCATTTTTTTCATCAGGAACCAGGAATAAGGCCATTGGTGCGCCGTCTTCATGGGTTTCCCAGAGAGCTTCCATTGCAGCCAGTTTTTCAGGCTGGTTATGGGAGACTTCCTGCGCATGGGCGTGTCCCTGAAGAGCAACAGCGAATGAGAAGATAAGTGAAAAATAAAGACCCAGTTTGAATGACTTGGTGAACAGTTCAATTTCATTTTTGCGCAGCAGATGATAGGCGCTGACACCCATAACAAAAAATCCGCCGACAATGAAAGAACCGAAACCGTTATGCAGGAACTGCTGCCATGCAAAACCGTTGGTAATGACATCAGTAAAGCTGTTAAGCTCAGCGCGTCCGTTGCGCATGATGTAGCCTACCGGATGCTGCATCCAGCCGTTGGCAAGAATAATCCACAGGGCTGAAAGGTTGGATGCTATGGCAACAATCCAGATACATACTGCGTGGAATTTGGGAGAAAGTTTTTTCCATCCGAAAATCCATGCTCCGAGGAATGTTGATTCCAGAAAGAAGGCGACAGTTGCTTCGATTGCAAGCAGTGAACCGAAAATATCACCAACATACTCGGAATACTTGGACCAGTTGGTTCCGAACTGAAACTCAAGAGTAATACCTGTTACTACACCGAGTACGAAATTGATTACGAAAAGTTTTCCCCAGAATTGGGTCATGCGTTTGTACGTTTCGTCTCCGGTACGCACATACTTGGTTTCCATAATGGCAACTAAAACTGAAAGTCCCAAAGTTAGGGGCACGAAAATGAAGTGGAACATAGTTGCCATGGCGAACTGCAGCCTTGACAGCAAAAGGACATCCATCATCAGTCTCCTTGTTCAAAGATTAAAGCTGATCCCCGGAAATTTTTCCAAGGGCTTCCCCGGCCAACTGTCCAACAGTAGTTTTAACGAGGGACCGGTCGCGATAGATTACCACGTCCTCATCTCGGTCCTTCAGTTTTCTCAGATGAACGGCTGCTTCTGTATTTCCAAGCAGTCCCAATCCCCAGCAGGCAATGCCTACGGTGGCGGGATCATGACTTTTAAGGGCGGTGACAAGATCATCAAAAGCCGGGGCTGCAATATCAGGGCGGCTTTGGGCAAGCCTGCATACGCCCCAGACAGCACCTTTCAAAAGCATGGTGAATTCAAGGAAGTTTTCCGGTTTGCTTTCTTCCTCATGAATATAACTCAAAACAAGCCTTCCATACTCCGAAGCCATTGCTTCACTTGAAGCACATATTTCCCCCATAGCTTCGGGAACGCCCCAGCCGCAGCCACCGGATTCTTCATTGAGCATCCATGTTATTCTGCGCATGACAACTCTGGCGCGGTCGATTTCTTCATCTGCAAGTCTTCCAACGACAATGCCGAAGGCACTTATGCCATGCCAGCGTACTTCTTCGGATATATCACAAAGTGAGGAAAAAAGGGGAGCGATAAGGCTTTGTGCCGGATGGACCTCCAGCAGCTTGTAAATTTTTTTATCCCAGTTTGTTTCAGCAAGTGCCGCAAGCACTTCTTTTTTGATTTGTCTTCCGCTTGGCATAATTGTTCTCCTTGACTGGTGAACAGAAAATATAAGTAAGATGAGATTCAGTGCTGGGAAAATCGGCGGAGGCGGACTAATCCGTCCTCCGCCGAAAATTATTATTTACCGGTTTTTTCGCGGATTTTTTTCGCAATGTTCAGGCCAAGTTCATAGCATTCCTTGAAAGTATCATGGTCAGGACGGTTGCGAACTTTGATGTTAGGTTCAACAATGTCCATTTTCATGTCTTCAAGCCACTGATTGAGAATCTTGACGCATTCTCCGCTCCAGCCGAATGAGCCGAAGCAGGCACCGATTTTATTCTGCGGACGCAGACCCTTGATATAGGTCAGGGCATCGGCAACACCGGGAAGAATTCCGTTGTTGTGGGTAGGAGAACCGAAAACAACAGCTGCTGATTTGAAAACTTCGCTCATAAGGTCACTGTGATGGTTTGCTTTAACGGACATTATGCGAACACTGCATCCGCCGTCAGCAATACCGGAAGCGATTGCACTGGCCATATTTTCAGTGGAGTGCCACATGGTGTCGTAAATAACCACGGCCTTGTTCTGAACTTCCTGACGGGCGTAGCTTGCGTAGGAATCAAGAGCAAATTTTACATCCTCGGCTCCGCGGAAGATAAGTCCGTGGTCCGGGCAGAGCATGTCAACTTCAATGTCCAGCTTTCCGAGAGCGTCAAGAGTTTTGATAACCTGCGGAGAGTAGGGGTTGACGATGTTTGCATAGTATTCAGCCATGCGGCGTTCAACAGAGTTTTTATCCAGTTCATCAACAAAACGTTCACTGGTTGCCCAGTTCTGACCGAATGCGTCACTTGAGATGAGCATTTTGTCTTCAACGACGTAAGTGAACATGTTGTCAGGCCAGTGAAGCATTCTTGTTTCAAAGAAACGCAGGGTGCGTTTACCGATGGAAACTTCTTCACCAGATTTGATCACATGGATAGGCCAGTCTGTAGTATCGAAAAATGTATCGAGAACTTTTCCGCCCATAGGGGAAACAAAAATCTTTTCTGGCTTTGCAAGCTCAACCAGCTTTTCCAGACATCCTGAATGGTCAAGCTCAAGGTGGTTGACTACGATGTAGTCGATTTCTTCAGGCTTGCACATCTGGGAGACGTTGCACAGGAACTGCTTCAGGTTATCACCCTTTACAGTATCAATGAGCACATTTTTTTCATCTTTAATAAAAAAAGCGTTATATGTTGTTCCTTTTGCGGAACGAGCATATCCGTGGAAATTGCGGCAATCCCAGTCAACAACTCCAACCCAATGAATTCCATCTTTTATCTCAACAGGTCTCACTTTTTTATCTCTTCTGTAGTTTAAAGGTTTTAAAAGCCGGAGAGGGGGGACCCTCCCCGGCTTAGTCAAAACGATTTGAAGCCGCTTATATATTGAGAATTAGAATTGATTGTATCCTACGGATATTCTGAGCCTGTTTAAAACAGCTTAATTTCCGCATGCTCAAGCGGCACATCTTCATAATTCCGGATTTAATTATTCTTCTACTTCGAAGTCATCTTTGGATGCGCCGCATACGGGGCAAACCCAATCATCAGGAATATCTTCGAAAGCAGTGCCTGGAGCGATATCTCCATCAGGATCACCTTCAGCGGGATCGTAAACCCATCCGCAGACGGTACAAACGTATTTCTTCATTTTTTTAACCTCTTGCATTTTTAATTAGTAAAAAAGTCAGGCTAATGGCTTGAACGATTTCTTAGAGGCTCCGCAGATAGGACATTTCCAGTCTTCTGGAAGATCCTTGAATGCGGTTCCTTTTGGAATTTTGCCTTTCCTGTCACCTCGGTCCGGGTCATAAACATAACCGCAGTTACCTACCTGACAGCGATACATTTCTTCTGGCGTGCTCATTATATTTTGCCTTAGCCTTCTTTAGGGTAATTTTGGGACTATAGATTATAAATTATGCTTTCCAAAGACCATGCAGGTTGCAGTATGCACGTGCAACTACAGGTTCAGAGCCGAATTTGCATCCGCAGAATTCAGCTTCAGGAGCATCACCGGGAGAAAGTTTCTTGAAGTATCCGTTGCTGCCGGAAGAGAGTTCAATCCATTCAATGTAATGCTTTTCTTCCATAGGATGAGCAACATCGCCAACTTTGACTTTGTAGCCGCCCTCGATTTTTTCGATAACGGGAACATGCTTTTCTTTAGCAGCATCAACAGTGTTTTCAGTCATAAGAACCATGTCTTTACCACAACAGACGAGGTCTCCTTCGCCTTCATGAAGAACCATTACAATATTTCCGCAAACTTCACATTTGTAAATCTGATAGAGTTCTGTAGCCATTTTACTATTCCTCCTTTTGAATTCATTAAAAAAAAATTACCAGTTTTCGCAAGCAAGTTTGAAATGGGCTTTAGGATGGTCGCATGCGGGACACTTCTCAGGAGCTTTATCTCCGTAGTGAATGTAACCACAGTTTGCGCACTGCCATTTCACTTTTTCTTCCTTCTTAAACACGGTATCGTTTTCTATGTTTTTAGCAAGGCCAAGATATCTTTTTTCGTGAAATTCTTCCGCAATTGCAATGTGTGAAAATACTGAAGCAATAAGATGGAAACCTTCTTCTTCAGCAATTTTTGCAAATCCGGGATACATTTCGGAATGTTCGTAATTTTCTCCGCCTGCGGCTTCCTTGAGGTTTTCAAGGGTGTTTCCGATTACACCTGCAGGATAAGAGGCCTGAATTTCCAAGTCCCCGCCTTCCAGAAATTTAAAGAGTCTTTTGGCATGCTCTTTTTCCTGATTGGCTGTTTCGGTGAAAACGTCAGATATCTGTACAAAGCCTTCTTTTTTTGCCTGTGAAGCAAAGTAGGTATAGCGATTTCTGGCCTGGGATTCCCCGGCAAAGGCGATTAAAAGATTTTTTTCTGTCTGAGAGCCTTTAAGACTAGGCATAGTTGTAATTCCTCCGATTCTAGTGATTTTGAATTGATAATCAATCTGAAGATACAATAAGAATAACAGGACTGGAGAATGATGTCAGCACCTGGAGAATGATTTTCTAACTATATAATCGCCTATAGCTTGCGAGTGACTTAATGAACCGTCTGCTTGTCCTGCATAAGGTTGATGCAGTCCGGGCAAAGTCCGAGATATTCGATGTTGCATCCGGTTATTGAGAAACCTCTGGATTTTTCTTCGTCGACCGGTTCAGTTTTAACTTCAATATCCAGATCCTCGACTTTTCCACAATTTGTACACCTCAAATGCGGGTGTATTTTAGAATTTCCATCGAATCTGTTCTTACCGCCTGTCTCGATTTTAAGGATAACTCCATGCGATGCAAGAAGCTCCAGATTGCGGTAAACAGTTCCAAGGCTGATGTTAGGCATACGTTTTCTGACCATCTCATACAGCTCGTCCGCTGTAGGGTGGGAGGTCACTCCTCTGAGCTCTTCAAGAATAAGCTCACGCTGTTTTGATCTTCTCTGTCCTATTTTCATAATTAACCTCTCTTGAAATCAGTTAATAGTAATAATTCCTTTTAATGTCAACGGGTGCTAGGAAAAAAACTAAAAGATAAATAAAAATCTTTATCAATTGTGTTGCTGCGTATTATATCTGTATATAACAGATGAATTTAAACCGGTTTGAAATGGATTCACCTATATCTATTTGGGGAAAGAATGGGTTCAATCAAAAAAGAAAGTTTTATTTTCAAGAATAAAATATATTTTACCGGGCTAATATCTCTGGTTGTAGCAATATTAATTTCATCCATATTGCTCCCTGAGTCGGCTTCGGCCGCTAAAAAGCAGTATGAAATATTGCTGATCAATTCATACCACTCGTCTCTCAAGTGGAGCGCCAGTATTAATAAAAGTATAAAGTCAGAGATGGATAAGCTGGATTTTCCGGTAATCATCCATGATGAATTCATGGATACCAAGTATAAGAACAGCCCGGAGTATCTAAATCTACTGGAAGAATTATATGCGACCAAATATTCGGAAAACAAACCCGATGTAATCATAGTTTCAGATAACAACGCCCTGGAATTTCTTATTGCCAGAAGGGCAAAACTTTTTCCGGGCATTCCGGTTGTTTTTCTAGGCATCAATGCTTTCAAGAAGGAAATGCTGCACGGGGAAAAGGATATAACCGGTGTAGTTGAAGCCATAAGCATAAGGTCAACTATAGAAGCGGCTTTAAGACTTTATCCTTATGCAAACAGGGTCGTTGCTTATGCTTCGGATATGCCTACGGCAAGGCACAACAGCCGCATCTTTTTAGAGAAGCAGGATGTTTTTACGGGTAGAGCACGTTTGGAATTAAAAACCGGTATGAATGTTGAGCAGGTTGTGGATGATATTTCAAGTCTTCCACATGATTCGGTTGTGCTGATATTGTCCTTTTTAAAAGGGGATAAAGGGATTCTGCTGCCGCTTGAAAAGACAATTGAAATTGTAAGCTCTGAAAGTGAACTGCCTGTTTTCAGTTTCTGGGATTTTCTGCTGGGACACGGGATTGTCGGCGGGGAGCTTGTAAGCGGTGCGGATCAGGGAAAAATTGCCGGTGAAATGGCGGCCCGAATTCTTGGCGGTGAAAAAGCTTCGGATATTCCGATAAATTATGAAAGTCCCAATAAATATATGTTTGATTTCAAACAGCTGAATAAGATTGGCTTCAATCCGGCCGGGCTTCCCCTAAACAGCATAATTGTTAATCAGAAAAAGACATTTTATTCCCAGCACAAGGCTAAAGTCTGGTTTGCCGTAGGACTTTTTATTTTTATGGGGCTGGTTATTCTGGTCCTGTGGCGTTCGGCCATAGCCAGAAAAAGGATAGAGCAGGCCTTAAGGCGCAGTAAGGATATGTATGACCTTGTTACCATGGGGACCAATGACGGAATCTGGGATTGGGACAGAAAATCCGGTGAAGTATTTTTTTCCAGCCGCTGGAAGGAAATATTAGGATTCAGTGATGAGGAAATTCCAAATAATATAGAGGAATGGAAAAGCAGAATTCACCCGGATGATTATGATCGTGTGATCAGGGTGAATGATTTATTTTTTACCCACAAGACTGACAGAATCATGGTTGAATACAGAATGAAGGCGAAAGACGGCAGTTGGAAATGGGTAATGGGGCGTGGAAGCTGTTTGAGGGATGAGCAGGGGAAACCCTATCGTATTGCCGGAGCGCATACTGACATAACCGAGCGTAAAAAAGCCGAAGAGGAGTTGCGCCGCCTGCGTAACTATCTTGAAAATATTATAAATTCCATGCCTTCCATCCTTGTGGGTGTAGACAGCAACGGAGTTGTAAACCAGTGGAATTTTAAAGCTGAAGAAATGACGGGGATTTCTTCCAAAGAAGCCTGCCGCATGAATCTTGTGGAAGCTTTTCCCGGTATTGCCGATGATTATGCAAGGATAATGGCTTCCATTGAGAAAGGGACGACCCTTGTTGATCCTCCAAGGGTCCTGAATTTAAAGGATGAATCCAGATATCGTGAGATAACCGTTTTTCCCATTGATTGTGATAACGGCAGAGGGGCTGTTATCCGCATAGATGATGTTACTCAGAGAGTCCGGCTTGAGCAGATGATGGTCCAGACCGAAAAAATGATGTCTCTCGGCGGGCTGGCAGCTGGAATGGCCCATGAAATAAATAATCCTCTTGCGGGTATTCTCGGTAATCTGCATAACCTCAGACGGCGTCTCTACTCAGATTTAAGGCTTAATGATGTTGCAGCATCAGAGATAGGCGTATCTCTCGAGGATATGCGGAGATATCTTGATAAAAGGGATATCCCGAATCTTCTGGACGGGATAGCTGATTCAGCTGGACGGGCGGCCACGATTGTTCGCAATATGCTTAGTTTCAGCCGTATATCAGAACGCCTTTTTGAATATTACAACATTGAGCAGCTGCTGGAAGAGACTCTTGAGCTTGCTTCCAGTGATTATGATCTTGAACGCAGGTATGATTTTAAGAAAATAAAAATTGTAAAAGAGTATGCCAGCGGGGTTCCTGCTGTTTATTGCGATGGCACAGAGATAAGGCAGGTCTTTTTAAACCTGATTAAAAATGCCGCCGAGGCAACTGCCGAAAAGCATTACATTAAGGAAGAACCCTGTATTATTTTACGAACCGAGATCGATTCGGATATGGTTCTGGTAAAGATAGAAGATAACGGACCGGGACTTGGCGACGAGGAGCAGAAAAGGGTTTTTGAACCGTTTTATACCAGTAAGCCTGTGGGGTCCGGGACAGGTCTTGGTTTGTCAGTTTCTTATTTTATAATAACGGATCAGCATAAAGGGAGAATGCAGGTTGAATCTGTGAAAGGTGAATGGACAAGGTTCACAATAAGTCTGCCTGCCGGTTAGGTGAGAGTATGCATAGTATAATGGTGCTGGATGATGATGTTCAAGTCCGGGAGGGGCTTGTTTATTTTTTTGAGGATGAGGGTTTTTCCATGGTTGAAGCCGGAAGCGGTGAAGAAGCTCTGGAAAAACTCAAGGAATGTTCGGTTGATCTCGTTATCGTTGATCTCAGACTGCCCGGTATGAATGGTACAGCTTTTATCGGCAAGGCACATGAAAAATGGCCTGAGGTAAAGTTTATCATGTACACAGGGTCGCTTGAATTCAATATTCCTGACGAACTTTTGTCTCTGGGCTGTGTTTCATCCCGACTTTTTCATAAACCGCTTGTCGAACCGGAACTGATGATTGAAGAAATTTCTCGTACTATGTGAACATAATTAATAAATACAAAAGCTGATCTTGCTTCATGCCGGTAATAGGGTTAATTATTTATCCCATCAATAAGTGATATTTTATGCCAAGTCTGAAAACACTGATTCTTCACCCGGACGCGGAGGTCCGCACAGAACTGCGCAGGCAACTGGAGCGGCTTGATGAAGTGCGTGTGCTGGGGGAAGCCGTCAGTGCGGAAGAAGGGCTTGATCTGCATAAGGCTGTCGGCTACGGAATCATTTTTCTGGGCTTGGATTTTCCGGGCAAAATGAGCGGAACAGAGCTTGCCAAAACTCTCGGCGGCATGCGCAACAAGCCGGGTCTTGTTTTTCTGGCTGAAGATGAAAGTCTGGCTTATCAAGCCTTTGAGCTGGGAGCTGTTGATTATCTTATCTGGCCTGTGGATAGAAAAAGGCTGCTTAAAACAGCACAACGCATATCACATTTCAAGAGCCATTATCGTGAAGTTCCTGAGCCTGAGGACTGGAAAGATTCCGGCTCCGGGGTGGAAACAGGTGAGGAAACCCTACAGCTTTCTCTGGAAGAAGATGAACAGGACCGTTTTTTATCAGCTTTAAAAAGTGCCTGGGATTTTTCAAGAACGAGGCAGCCGGAAATCGAAAAGCTTCCAGTGAATCAGGATGGTAAAATGATTCTGATTCCTTATACCCAGATTATCTTTGTGGAAGCATACGAAGATTATTCTTATGTTCACACTGCCAACCAGAAGTTTATAACCTCGCACAGGCTTAAAAATCTTGAAGAGAGATTAACCCCGTTCCGTTTTTTTCGTGTTCACAGAAAATATCTGGTCAATCTTGAAATGGTCACTGAGATTGCTTCGCTTCCGGGAAGTAATTTTATGTTGCGTACAGCCGGGCGTACACGCATTGAACTGCCTATCGGCAGAAGACGTATAGCTAAACTGAAACAGATTCTGGGGATGTAGATATGCCGTTTATCGAAACAGTTTTGCCGTTTGCCGAAATTGAAATGCGTGAATTTTCGAATTTTTTTAGTGCTGGACGTTGTGGAGTTGTCGACCCGGTAACTGGATTCAACAGGATAAATTTAATTGGAGGCCGGCATGGAGCATCCTGATACTCTTGATAATCTTCTGCATGAGGAAAGGGTTTTCAGACCTTTGCCGCAGATGATCATTGAAGCCGGTATCAACCCTCATGACCTGAATGCAGCAAAAGAGTTCGCCGCTTCAAATCCTGAAGGATACTGGGAGGAGGCCGCTGATGAACTGGGCTGGTTCAAGAAATGGGACAAGGTGCTTGATGAGACCGATGCTCCGTTTTACCGCTGGTACACAGGGGCCAGATGCAACATTGTCTACAATGCTTTGGACAGGCACATTGAAACTGTAAACAAGAACAGGCTGGCACTGATATGGGAAGGTGAACCCGGAGATCAGAAGCAGTTTACATACTATGATCTTTACCGGGCGGTTAACCGCTTTTCCAATGCTCTGCGTTCTCTTGGGGTCGGTAAAGGGGACCATGTTGTCCTTTATATGCCCCAGCTCCCGGAGACAGTGGTTTCTATGCTGGCCTGTGCCAGAATCGGTGCGGTACATTCACTTGTTTTTTCCGGTTTCTCGGCCCGACTGTTGCGCGAACGGATAAAAGAAATTCAGCCGAAAGTTGTGATTACCGCAGACGGTTTTTACCGCAACGGTCAGGTCGTTCGTTTGAAAGAGGAAGTCGACAGAGCCCTGATAGATAATCCTGCTGACAGTCTTGAATCCGTGGTGGTTGTACACAGGGCAAATGTTGAAGTGGTCATGGATTCATCCCGTGATTACTGGTACGCCGATCTGGTACGCCATGAAAAAACACAGGCCGCGGCTGAAATTATGGATGCCAACGATCCTCTGTTTCTGCTTTATACTTCCGGTACAACCGGTAAGTCCAAAGGTATTGTCCATAATCACGGCGGTTATATGGTCGGGGTTCATAGAACCTTCAATATGGTTTTTGATCTCAAGCCGACCGACATCTTCTGGTGCTCAGCTGATCCGGGATGGATAACCGGGCATAGCTACATGGTTTACGGGCCGTTGCTGGCGGGAACAACAACGGTAATGTATGAAGGCCATGCCCTGTATCCTCAGGCTGACCGGCTATGGCACATTATTTCAAAATATGGTGTCACTATTTTTTATACTTCTCCGACGCAGATAAGAACATTGATGCGTTTCGGTCCCAAGTATCCGAACCAGCACGACCTTTCTTCTCTGCGCATACTTGGAGCTGTAGGAGAGCCTTTTAACCCTGAGGCCTGGATATGGCTGCATAAAAATATAGGTCGTGGACAGTGTCCGGTTCTTGATACCTGGTGGCAGACTGAAGCCGGTATGATCATGATAAGTCCTACACCTGTTTCGGTTTTAAAGCCCGGCTCTGTGACCAAACCGCTGCCGGGTATAGAAGCGGATGTTGTGGACAGCTGCGGAGAACCTGTTCCGGCCGGAAAGGGTGGCCTGCTTGTTATTCGCAGACCGTGGCCGGGAATGATGTCCTCAGTTTACAAGGATAATGAGCTGATCAGAAAACACTATTGGGGACGTATTCCGGGTATGTTTTACGCCGGTGATGTCGCCCGTAAGGATGAGGATGGATATTTCTGGATTCAGGGGCGTGCCGATGATGTCTTGAACATTTCAGGCCACCGGATAGGAACTGCTGAACTTGAAAGCGCCCTTACAGGACATCCTGATGTTGCCGAAGCTGTGGTTATAGGCGTGCCGGATAAAATTAAAGGGCAGGTCGCCAAGGCGTTTGTAACGCTCAATCATGGAGTGAGCCCTTCCGATGATCTAAGCCGTGCGCTCAAAGAGCATATCCAGCGTGAACTTGGCCCTGTTGTTATTGTTAAAAGCATAGAATTCAAGGATGAGCTGCCGAAAACTTCAAGCGGAAAGATAGAAAGAAGCTCACTCTGCTGAGCAGAATCTTCACTAATGAATTTAAATAAAATAAATTCAGACTAATCTATCTGAATACCGTAGGTTTTTAGCTTACGGTAAAGGGAACTCCTTTCCAGACCGACTGCTTCTGCCAGTTTTGAGACGCTTCCATCAAATTCTTTTAATTTTGCTTCAAGAAAACGTGCCTCAAATTCTGTTCTGGCCTGTTTGAAATCTATCTCTCCCTCCGGCAGAAATAGTGTTGAAGAGCTGTCGTCCTTATCTTCCGCAACTGCTGGAGTCTGTAATATTTCAGGCGGAAGTTTGTCCGGTCCGACGACCTTCCCCCCGTACATAATGAGCATTCTTTCCACGAAATTTTTTAGCTCGCGTACATTTCCCGGCCATTGATAATTCTGCATTATTTTTATGGTTTCAGGCGAGAATTCAAGCTGTTTGAATCCATGACGGCGTACAAGGCGTTCAATAAATTCATTGATCAGTAAAGGAATATCACCGGCACGTTCACGCAGCGGCGGAACTTCCAGCGGAAAGACCTTGAGTCTGTAATACAGGTCTTCACGGAAAGAGCCTTCACTTATTTCCTGCAAAAGGTTTTTATTGGTCGCGGCAATAACCCGGACATCAACGTTGACGGTTTTTCTTCCGCCGACCCTTTCAAAGCGCTGCTCCTGAAGTATTCTAAGTATTTTAGCCTGTGTTTTCAGGCTCATATCACCTATTTCATCAAGAAACAGAGTACCCCTGTCGGCAAGTTCAAATTTACCGATCTGTGCTTTTTCCGCACCGGTGAAGGAGCCTTTTTCGTGGCCGAACAGTTCCGATTCGATCAGTTCTTCAGGTATGGCCGCACAGTTGACTGCAACAAGCGGTTTATCATTACGCTTGCTGAAAGCATGGATGGAGCGGGCGACAATTTCTTTTCCCGTTCCATTTTCACCGGTAATCAGAACCCATGCGTCGGTCGGCGCAACCTGTTTAATTGTTTCCCGCATTGATGAAATAGATTCCGATACACCAGTCAGTCTTGCGGGCTGCTCAGTCTCTATTCTGGTTTTCAGGGCTTCGTTTTCAGTTTGCAGGCGTGAAAATTCGAGAGCTTTGTTGGCGGTAATGACAACTTTTTCCAGAGAAAGCGGTTTTTCAATAAAATCAAAAGCACCTTTTTTTATGGCTGAAACAGCGGTTTCAATATTGCCGTGTCCTGAGATCATGACAACAGGGAGCCATTCCCATTCTTTCTTTATATATTCAAGAACGTTCAGGCCATCCATTCCCGGCAGCCAGATATCGAGAAAAACAAGGTCCGGCTGGTCTTCCTCCAGACTTTCAATAGCTTTCTCCCCGGTTTCAGCTTCCGTAACATAAAATTCTTCGTCTTCAAGAATACCTTTGAGAGAATATCTGATGCCGTCTTCATCATCGACAATCAGAATTTTGCCGGATCTTTTTTTACTGCTGTTACTCAATTGTGAACCCGTCTTCTTCAAATAGTTTTATGCAGACATCAACAATTTCTGCATCATAAATAGTTCCGCGTCCTCTTATGATCTCACCGAGAGCTTTATCCAGCCCGAGTGCGGCCCTGTACGGGCGGTGGGAACTCATAGCCTCCACCACATCCGCAACTGAAATTATTCTGGCTTCAGGCAGAATTTCTGCTGCTGAAAGTCCCTTGGGATATCCGCTTCCATCAAGTCTTTCATGATGCTGGAGGACAATGTCGGCAACCGGCCATGGAAAGGGTATGCCTTTTAAAATATCATACCCGACCTCAGGGTGGGTTTTAACCAGAGACAGTTCTATGCCGGTCAGGCGTGTCGGTTTGGAAAGTATTTCCGCAGGAATATAAATTTTTCCAACATCATGCAGAACCCCGGCAACGCTTATCCCCTGAATGGTCTTTTCCGGCAGATTCATCCGTTTTGCTATGGCACAGGCTATTTTTGCAACCCGCTGCTGATGGCCGGAGGTATAGGGGTCCCTTTTCTCAGACATCAGTGATAGCGAGGTCACCGTCTCATCAAAAGCCAGACGCAGCTGGTCGAGGCTTTTCTGCAAAGCGGCCTCTCCCTGAATAATGGCTGACATATCATGCAGGACTATTACAGTACCTTTTTTCTTATTCTTATCGTTGATCGAGGCGATGTTCAAGGATACCGGAATATTGTCGCCTTTTATTGAAACAAGTTGCAGTCTGTTGAAAATAGTACTTTCGGTTCCCTGCTGTTCAAAAAGTTGTAGGACATCAACCGGGTTGCCTTCATTATCTGCAAATTTGATGGAAGAAGAAAATTCTTCACCACAAAGATCGGTTATCTCAAATTGGAAAAGCTGTTCAGCCGCTTTGTTCACCGAGCGGATTCTTCCATCTTTGCCGAGTGTTATGATGGTGTCACCGATACTGTTAAAGGCTGTTTTAAGCCAGCGGCGGTTTTCATTTAGAGTTGATTCCGCGTGATGTTTGTAAAGTGCCATTTCAATGGCAAGGTTCAGCTCCCGGTCTTCAAACGGTTTTATTATATATCCGAATGGTTCGGTGACCTTTGCCCGTTCAAGGGTCTTTTCATCAGCGTATGCGGTAAGATATATAATCGGAATATCTGCTTTTTTCAGAATTTCAGTGGCAGCATCTATTCCGTCCATTTCTCCATCAAGCATTATGTCCATCAGGACAAGGTCCGGCTCCAGTTCAAGAGTCCGCTCAACCGCCAGCTCTCCAGTTTTGACAATATCAAGAACCGTATACCCGAGAACGCTGAGCCGTCCTTTAATATCAAGGGATACTATTGCCTCGTCTTCAACAATAAGAATGTTGTTTCTTTTGTTTTCTTCTGATTTAAAAATATTTGAGGCGATCATTTCAAACGGCCCTCTGTTTTTTCATTTGTCCTGTCGAGATTCATTCTGACTGGCAAAACAGCAATGTAGCATTCTTCCCTTGGATATTCATACCTTAAATTCAAATGACTATACAGGAAGTTCGACCACAAAAACAGTTCCTCCGGTATCAGCCGGTTTGACACGAACAAAGCCTCGGTGATCGGTAACAATTGATTTTACTATTGTCAGGCCGAGTCCCGTGCCGCTTTTTTTGCTCGAAAAATAAGGTTCAAACATTCTTGAACGCTCATCAGGTGTAAGGCCCGGACCATTGTCTTTAATCTCCATCCTGAGCCATCCAAGGGTCTGATCGTGCATGGCTGAAATTACAACCTCGGGATTTTCCTGATCACCGAAAGCTTCGGAGGCGTTTGTAAGCAGGTTGATCAGAACTCTGCGCAGAGCTTCCCTGTCAAACTCAAAAACAGGAATTTCATTTTCAAATACCAGTTTCCAGCTGATGTTGCTATGGCTGTTTCTGTAAAGACTGACAACTTCTTCCAGAAGCGGCTGAAGTTTGTCCGGTTTAGGCTGTACTTCCGGGAGCTTGGCGTAGGCTGAAAATTCCTGAACCATTTCCTGCATGTGTTCCACCTGCAGGATTATAAGGTCAGTACTCTCCCGGAAAACCTGATCCTCAATATCAGATCCGAATTTTCTTTGCAGTCGCTGGGCAGAGAGCTTTATAGGAGTCAGCGGATTTTTTATTTCGTGGGCTATGCGCCTTGCAACTTCACGCCATGCGGCAACACGCTGCATTTTTTCAAGCTCGGTAATATCTTCAAAAACGGCAACAAGACCGCCGCCGGCTCTTTTTCCTGATTTCAGGGCTACAACGTTTACCAGAAATTTATGATGGCGACCCTCTATCATCAGTGAAATCTGCCGTTGCCACTGTGAATATGGACTTGTCTCCATGTGTGTGCGGGCATCGGAAATAAGTTCGGTCAGGTCACCGTCAGGAAGCAGGCTCTGCGGATTTTTACCGTGGACAAAGCGGGCATCAATCCCGAGCATTTCTTCCACAGCTTTATTCACAGTGCTTATGCGTCCCGATTCATCAAGGGAGATTACCCCTGCGGTGATATTGTTCATAACCGCTTCCATATACCGGCCTCTGCGTTCCAGTTCCTGATTCTGCTGGGCCAGCCTGTCATTTGCGGTTTTGAGGCTTTTCTGGCTTTCTTCAAGATCTTCAGCCATACGGTTGAATGACTGAACCATGAATCCCAGTTCGTCGTCGGATCTGTCCTCCAGCCGGACACTGAGGTCACCTCTTGCAATACGCTGTGACCCGGCCGCAAGGGCCTGAATCGGGGCGGAAAGTTCTTTTGAAAGTCTGAATCCGAACCAGATGGACCCCAGAATAATGAGCAGGGTTGTAACTCCAAGAGTGAGATACAGGGTCATTTTCAGCGGATATTTAAGTGTCTTTAACTGCTTGTATTCATCAAGCCCCTGCACAACCCGGTCAAGCTTGTAAAGCAGCCCCTGACCGATGTTCTCACCTAAAATAAGAAAACCTGTTTTGGCTTCATCAACAGGCAGGATGCCTATGATCATATCGTTTCCGGGTACCGGATGAATCGTGGACCAGTAGCGGGGATTAGTTTTTAAATCTTTCCAGTCTATTTTAGCTTTGATGTCCGGCCAGGCCTGCTGCCATGCATCATCGGAATGCCAGTTCAGCTGGTTTCCGTCTGGTTTGATGACTCCCAGCAGCCCCAGATCATATTCCATGAGTTTGTTCTCAAGGAATAAATTCATACTTTTGCCGCCCCATGCATAGCGGCTTTCGACAATAGCTTTCAGAATATTGTTGCCTTTGCGCTCAAGGCCTTCCTGAGCGGAGGCGTAGAAGGCTCTTCCCAATTCAAGGGACTGGACCATTGATTCTTCTATCTGGTTTTTAAACCAGTAATCCACTGATATCTGAACAAATTGCATTGCCATCAGGAACATGAGTAGTGTCGGTATCAGTGAAAGTGACATGAAAGAAAGGACCATTCTGGTTCTGAGTTTTGATCCCAGAACCTTGCGTCTTCTTTCAAGAAGTAGTTTTACCCCGTTTCTGCCGACAACAAAGAGTACAACCAGAAGCAGAATAAAATTAAGGTTGAACAGTCCTAAAAAAAGGTAAGAGTTCACCCCAAGGTATTTGAGCTGCACAAAGCTCAGAGCCCCGAAAACGATAAGACAGATAACAGCTATGAGGTATTCACGCTGTCTTTTCTTTCTTTCCCGTGTGTCCGGTACGCTTATCCTGATGTTTTTATCGGTCATGGGTTTTCCGCTTTAATATACAAAATCAAGCTGATACGTGGCTGTGGGGACTACATTCCATGACCAGAAAAAAAGTGTGTACTTAAGCCATGCCGGAACTTCGTCCTGATCAAGTTTTACTTTTAGAATCAACTGGTAGTGTACTCCGCGTTCGAGCAGATTCCATGGACCGAGATCAAGAACAATAGTGTCCCATCCCCGTTTCAGGATATTTTCCAAATTTTTTCCTCTGATGGGATTTGGAACTCCGGGCTGCTCAAGAACAAATTCACTGGAAAGGGAGTCATAGAACAGGCGGTCAACATAATGCGCTTTGCCGACTTTACTGTCAGGCCATAAGCGTTTGTGCTTATAAAGAACGGCATCACATTCCAGTTTTAGATTGATCCCGTTTTCGAGTGCATCGATAACTTTCTGGCGGCTGGTAAGGTTTATTCCGAACCGCGCGCTTATGGTTCCGGCCTGATTGTCCATAACCATGTTCTTCAGAGCTATGGCATCTGCAAAGGCTCTGTGCGGAAGAAAGGCAAGCAGGAAGAACATACAGGCAGAAAGAAACAAAGCCGCTCCAGTTCCTGCCGGTATTTTATTTTCCAGAATGGAATCCATTTTATATTCTCCCCTTTCCCGTCCGTATCTTTGATCTTTATATTCTTATGAAAAGGCAACTTAACAGTACGGAATCAAATATTCAACAGTTCCCGCCGGAACCTGTCTTTCGTGTCACTCCTGCCGTATTCAGACAGTTTATCATGATTAAGGCGTCTTATAATATCTTAAGAATGACTGTAGTCTCTGTTATTTCCTTAAAAGATGATGTAAATAAGCAGATAACAGATTTGACGCATCAGCATTGGAGGAAAAAGTGTTCAAGGAATATCGGGAAAAATGGAGCAGCCTTACATCTTCGGTCAAGTGGGCCTATGGAATCGGAGTGTTTCTTGTTTTGTATACACTCATCGGTTTCTTTTTAATCCCTTTTATCGGCCAGAAAGTTCTTCTGGCTCAGCTTCCCAAAGTTCTTAAGAGAGATGTAGCCATAGAAAATGTGAGTTTCAATCCCTATACTTTGAATCTGGAGATTGAAGGTTTCAAGGTTGCCAAAAAGAAAGGAGACGGCAATCTGGTTTCATTTAAGAAACTGGGTTTGAATCTCGATTCTTTTTCCATTTTCAGACTTGCTCTTGTCATTACCAATGTAAGTTTTAACGAACTTAGTGTCGATGTGTCTGTTTTTAAAGGTGGGACCAGTGTGTCTGACCTTGTGCCCGAAGCTCAGGAAAAGTCCGCAGAAGAGGAGGAAGACTCCGGATCACTCTTCCCTGTTGTTGTGGATAATTTTACCATGACCAACAGTACGATAAAGGTTTTTGACCAGACTAAAAACAAACATCATTTAATTTCAGACATAAATATAAACGTACCTTTTACGTCCACACTGGACCGGAATGTTAAAGATTTTGTTCAGCCCAGTCTTTCCGCAGTTATAAACGGAACTCCGTTTAACATGAAGGGTAAAACCCTGCCCTTTGATTCTTCACTTCGGACAAGATTTGATTTTGTAATACAGAAAGCCGAATTGAAAGATTATCGCAATTACCTTCCTCTTCCAAAAGAAGTTCAGATTGCAAATGGAACATTGAGCAGTACCCTCTCACTTGTTTTTGACCGTGGCGGGGAAGATGCTCCTAAAGTACGCCTTGCAGGTGATGCCGAGGTTGATAATTTCAGTCTTGTCCATTCTGATGAAGGTAAGCTCATCGCCTTTAAGAATTTTAAGATTAAATTTGATGACTTGCGAATCATGCAGAAAATAGCTCATATCAATTCTGTAATGATTATGAACCCATATATTAACATGGGGCTCAAAAAAGATGGAAGTCTCGAGTTGCTGGACTATCTCCTGCCACAGAGTATGCCTGCGGAAAAAGCTGTCTCCTCTGATTTCAAGAGCAACTCAACTGTAGCTGTTGAAAATGATTCCAACTCAACTTCCAACTCAACTTCCAATTCAACTTCCAACTTAACAGGGCCGGCTGAAAATAATGCCACCTTACCGGAAGAGACTGCTCAGAAAAAAGATGAAGTTAAAACTTCAGATGAATCAGGTGACACTCCTTTTCTGGCCACAGTGGATCGCTTCGATCTCATAGGTGGCATTGTTGATTTAAAGGACAACGCTTTCGGAAAGGGATTTGAAAAAAAGGTTGGTCCTATCAATGTCTCCGGTCAGAATATAACTACCGCCAAAGGAAAGTACGGTAGATTTTCCGTTGATATAGGAAAAAAGGATGGAGAATATATTTCCACCTCAGGAAATTTGTCACTCATCCCGCTTGATGTGAACGGCTCTGTGGCTGTTTCGAATATGACTGTTCCTGAATATCATACTTATTACGAAGACTTTTTACCTCTTGCTATGACTTCAGGCTCTCTTAGCGTTAAGTCCGGATTCAGATTTACTCCTGAAGCTGATGGAATGAATGCGACCACAGAAATATCCGGGCTTTCTGTGGGACTTGAAAAGTTAAAGCTTGAAGTTCCGGGAAAAGAATCTCCAGTTGTAGGCGTAGATTCTTTCGGCATTTCAAATGGAACTATAGATGTTCTGAAAAAATCAGTTTCCATAGACGCTGTTAATCTTGATGGCGGACTGATACGCATAGGCCGGAGCAGCAAGGGGATTGATCTTGTAAATCTTATAGATGAACTCCAGAAATCAGAGAAATCTCCAACCGGACAAGCTGCGGCTAAGCCCGCTGCTGACGAAGTGGAAAGTGAGCCGTGGAAAGTTGGAGTCAAGAAGATTGGTGTTGCTAAAACAGAATTTGAGCTGATTGATACTGCGGCTTCCAAGAAGACTGTTATTGATCTTGAAAATATCAATGTGCGCGCAGATGATTTCAGTCTTGACGGTGCAAAGGATATGCTTCTCGACATCAGCGGACAGGTCAACAAGCGCGGTTCGTTTGCTGTTAACGGACATGCCAGAATGAAACCGTTGTCTGCCGGGGGAACCGTCAGCCTCAAGAAAATAAGGCTGCGTGATTTTAATGGCTATCTTCCAAAAAAAATGCAGATGAATATTGCCCGCGGCCATCTTGATGTTGCCGGGCAATGGGATTTTAAGGGCGGAGACAAAGCTGCGGCTGGCTATAAAGGAAAAGCTCAGCTGAAAGATCTTGTTATCAGGGATAGTTCCAATGACAAGGCCGCTTTCACTCTTGACGAGCTGGCTGTGCGGGATATTGATTTTAAATCTGAGCCTCTCGGTTCCACTGTCGGCCTTGTTGACGTTGTAAAACCGGTCGTAAATGTTGTGCGCGAGCAGGACGGGACAATCAACTTTTCACGGATGATAACCGGTAAAAGAGCCGCTCCTGTCAATGCAACTGCAATTGAAGAGCAGGCCGAGCAGATTAATGTGGTTCCGGTCAACGATGCCACCGTAAAGGCTGAAATTCCGGTCGAGACCAATGCCAGTGTCACCAATGCTACAGCAGAAGGGGCTTCGGAAGTTTCTTTTATGCTGGAGAAGGTCAGGTTGCGTGACGGTTCACTTGTTTTCAATGATCTGACCGTCAAACCTTCATTCAATATGGATATTTCCAAGATGAAGGCTGACATTACAAAACTGGGACTGCCCTATGGAAACAGGACCGGAATTGTTTTCAACGCCACAGTTGATGACCAGTCTCCACTGATTCTTACAGGAGAGCTGCTGCCTTCAGGAAAGAATTTAAAATCAGGTATGAAGTTGAATCTCAGCAATCTGGATATGACTCAGCTTTCACCTTATACACTCAAGTACATAGCTTATCCTGTAAGCACCGGAATGCTGAATGCCAACGTGGATTTAGCTCTGGACGGTTCAGAAATCGCTGTGGGAAATCTGCTTGATATTTTTCAATTTGATGTAGGTGATAAAGTCCCTAATCCTGATGCAGCCAATGTCCCTATAGGGCTTGGTCTGGCTCTGTTAAAAGACAGTGATGGTAATATTCAGCTTGATATACCTGTTGAAGGCAACCTTTCCGATCCGCAGTTCCGGCTTGGAGCCGTTATCGGGAGGGCTATCGTTAATTTGCTGATAAAAGCCGTAACATCACCTTTTGCCCTGATAGGCAGTCTTTTTGGCGGTGGTGAAAATATGAATGTTCTGGCTTTCGATCCCGGAACAGATAAATTGAATGAATCGGCCCTCAAAAAGATAGAGACAATTGCAAAAGCAATGACGGAGCGACCCGGATTGAACCTTGAGATAAGCGGATTCAGTGCGGCCCAGCAGGATAAACCGGCTCTCAAGGAACTTACTTTTAAGCGCAAAATAGCAATGGTTAAATTTCTGGATATTGAAGGCGATGAGGGTGCTCCCAAATCTGTTGATGAGGTGAAGATATCACAGGAAGAATACCCGGAATATCTTGAAGATGTTTATAAAGATGAACCTTTTGAAAAGCCTACCAACATTATAGGCATGGTAAAAACTTTACCGGTGCCTGATATGGAGAAGGCGGTTCGGGATCATATTCAGATAACTCCTTCGGATCTTTCCCGGTTAGCAAGGAAGCGGGCTGAAATTGTGCGTGACATGCTGATCAATGAGAAAGGAATTAAAGCTGAAAGAATTTTCCTTAAGGATTCCGGTCAGGTTAAAGCACAGAGTGCCGGCCCAAGAGTTGAACTGGGGCTTAAATAGAATTCTAAATTAAACCGGGGCATGGAATGATTAATCATTACATGCCCCGGATATTAAAATTTAATAAAAGTTAAGGCCCGAGCCATTTCACGACTCCACTGTCAATATCATAAACAGCACCAAGCACTTTGATTTCACCTGCTCTGAATTTGTCCAGAACAGTGGGACATTGACCCAGAATATCCCTCATAACCTGCCTGATATTTGTTTCCGCAACTTTTCTTACCAGTTCTTTTTCCTTTGCTCCGGGATATATTTTTCTGGTCATATTTATAGCGGGAATGATCTTTCCCTCAAGCTGGGCCAGATGGCCTTTCAGCTTTTCTCCGTTGATGGCTGCTTGGATTATTGAGCTTTCAGTATTGCCCAGTACTATCAGTAATGGTGTTTTAAGATTAAGTATTGAGTATTCAATTGAGGCCAGAGAATCTGTTCCTGCCACGTTTCCTAAATTGCGGACAACGTAAAGGTCCCCTATGCCTCTGTCGAAGATAATTGCCGGTATTATTCTGGAATCTGAACCTGTTATTATTGTCGCAAAAGGTTTTTCGCCCTGAATAGAGGTCAATTTGCGCTGATGCATGGTCTGGTTTGGATATACGCTGCTGCTTTTTATAAAACGCTGGTTTCCCTCATGCAAAAGAGCCAGGGCCTGTTCCGGTGAGTATTCAGGCTGGCTCAGGAGCGGAGACTGTTTAGTCTGAGCATATGCAGCGCATGTTGTGAGCACTATCAATGCGAGAGTAAAAAGGAGAACTGTTTTTTTCACGGTATTTCCTGACAGGTTATATTTATACTCTGCTGATAATAACTGTCTTAAAGCTGTTTTTGCAAGTGTGCTGAAATCATGCCCAGATTATACTACGATCTTGGCGTTACATCATGAGGATGTATAGTTAGAGCATGACATTTTCTTAATATTAATTGCGGTGAAAAATTGTTGACCTGCGAAGAATGAAAATGAGCAGTATATAAAACAGCAGAAACCATTCCAGCCCTGAATCTGAACCGGGATTCATAACACACCCTCCCGGATTATTCTCGGTCTTCGGAGGTGCTGATTCTGAAATGCCTACCGGGTCCACTATGCGCCCGTTTAAAACAAGATCTTCGTCACCGTAGCCGCCATCGATAAGATTCAGAGTGCATGACTCGCTGCCTAATTCAGAATGAGCGGTGAATGGATAAAATCCTTTTGTTCCTGTTTTATAGACACTGCGAATATCCGGGAAGTCCGAGTCACAGCTTAAAGTTACCTGCGCCGACGCTCCTTTAGTCATATTTCCAATTTCAAAGTAAGTCAGACCTGTGGAGAAATCACCGTCTATAGGATAATCAGTGAGGTTCAATCCCGGATCAAACGGGGACATTGATTTAATATTTTTGAAGGCTGCTCCTGCTTCGGCATTTAGAATCAAGGTGTAGACATGGTTGCAGACCGCAGAATTGAAAGTCGCTTTAGTAGGGTTGTCAGGATAGGAATCCTGATTGTTATTAACGCCGTCACCGTCTGAATCAGGAGATTCATCTTCGGTCGTGAATACCCACAATTGTTCCGAGGACAGGGGATTTTCAAAGGCATCTTTGACAGCCGTAGTAATCACGGCTTTATAGGTTGTGGAAAAGTCTAGTTCTGAATTCGGAATAAAGTAGGCCTTGCGGCAGTTCTGGTCGTAGCGAACAGTGCCGTTCACTCCTTCCAGATAAAAACTGTTATTTGTAATTGATGATGGGTCCATCTCTTTATTAAATTTTACCACCAGGCAGGAATTAACAGAGACATCACCAGCCATGGACTCCGGGAACACATACAGGATACCTGCGTTGTCCAGATCAAGACCTGACGAGGTTGTGAAACTCCATGTGGTTTCAACTGGCAGGTTTATTCCTATCAGATTGGTGATATCGGAAGTCAGGGTTGCCAGATATTCAGTTGTGGGGAACAGGGTGGCTTCAGGAGTGAATGTTGCGCTCAATTTATCAGAGCTTACAGTTATATTGCCTGAAACCGGGCTGTGATCGGAGGTACAATTTAAAAGAAAGGAAGTTGAAACGGCTGAACTGTTCATCGTCTGACTGAATACTGCCGATAAAATAGTGTTCATCGCAATGTCCGTACTGTTGTTCCCCGGACTGACGTTTAAAACTGAAGGAGTAGTGGCATTGAAGACATATGCCGCCCCCAGATTTGAATCACTCTGGTCGGCCCCTATAATGAATCTATGGCCGTCAAAACCTGCGGCAATTCCAAATTCATCACTATCCTGAGCGTCTGCTGGAATGTATTTTTCAAACAAGTCCCAGTGGTTGTCCTGCTGAATGAATAGATAAACCAGACCTGACAGTTTTCCGGTATCATTTTCAGCATTGTCTGCTCCGACAAGAAGTTTATTTCCACTCAAAGCGACAGATGAGCCCATGGAATCAAAAGCATTGCTGGAAGAATCCGTCAGTTTCTGCTGCATATTCCATCCGCTTGAATTACGCACATAGATATAGGCTGCACCGCTCATTGCTGCACCGCCATTATCTCCAATTGCTCCAACAGCCAGACAGTCTTTTCCCATAGACAGGGAAGAACCGAAAAATCCGAAATTTGAACTGTCCGGAGACTGAAATTTATCTTCGTAATACCAGCCTGACCAGCCATAGTGATAAGTGTAAACCCTTCCGGCCGATCCATCCGCCCCGAAAGCTCCTACAGCAAGGTTGTCATCTCTGATGGAGACGGAACAACCGAAATTATCCCCGGCCATGGCATCTAATGCGGTTATTCTGGAGTCCTGCTGCCATGATCCGGAATTTTTTTTGAATATATAGGCAGAACCTGCTCCGGAATCATCTGCATAAGAGCCGATAACGGCCCAGTCTCCGTCCATAGCTGTTGAATATCCGAATTGATCTCCAATTTCTCCGTCAGAAGCTGAAAGCTGCTGCGTCTCCTGCCATAGTCCGCCGCTCAGGGAAAAAATATATGCAGAGCCTGTATTTGCGGCGTTGCCGGGAGCGCCGACGATGATGCTGTTTTCATTAAGATCAAGGCTGAATCCGAAGTTGTCACCTGATGTACCGTTTGTTGCGGTTAGGATTTGCGACTGGGCCCAGTTACCGTCAGTATTTTTAAAAACATAGACTTTTTCTTCATCCGGTGCGCCGATCACCGCATAATCGCCATTAATATCAGCGGTCCATCCAAAATCAACATCAGCCCGACTTTCAGCAACAAGTTTATCTTCTTGTGTAAAAAACGGATCAATTACTACAGGATAAACAGCCCCGGTATCGTTAAGCACATAGGTCAGCATATCCGGCTGAACAAATTCAATGTGGGCATCCAGTTTGCGTCCTGTGGAATCCCATGCGCATATTCCAGTAATTTTCAGTTCACTTTTTTTATTGGTGAAATTTATTTCGCCATCAGCCGATTTCTGGCAGGGAACAAGGCTGCCACCAAGTTTCCAGACCACTCGGACTGGGGATGTTCCGCAGGGACGCTCTCTTATTGTAACACCGTGTTCGAACCCTTCTTTCGGTCTGTTGATCAACCATTCATTTACATCTTTAGAAATTCTGTTGAGTTTATTTCCGCAGATATTGGTTGCGTAAAATTTAGTGGGGTGGATTTCCTTTCGTCCCATACCTGCGAAAGTCATGCAGAGATTTTCATTGGAAATGGTGTCTAGAAATTCAATTTTGCCATTTTTAACTTGGACATAAAGTGACTGTCTGCTGTTGAATGCTGAACATCCTGATTGTGCTGAAAAGAAAGAAAGGTCGCGTAAACTCCTTTCATGAGAGAAAAAACTTTCAGTAGATGCAGTTATCCCGTCTGCGGGGCTTCCGAAAAAGGCTGATCCGGCAACTAGAATAAATAATATGCATTGAAAAAATAATCTGCTGTTTCGCAACAAAAATTCTCCAGAATTGCAGCATTCATTATATCATAATCTGTAAGATCAATATCTTTAATATTACATTTTTAAGAAGCCAGTTAACATGCTGGTTATGATGGTGCAATACTTTATGGAAAAGATAGCCTATTTTTGTATGAATTGCATAAATTATGATAGTAAATGTAAGGTTAAATTCCTTTTAAGCATTTAATATGACAATATATAATCATATTAAAATTCATTTTATTATGACTCGTTTTTAACCGGATGGATGGCAGCAGTAAATGGATATAAATATAGATGTAGTTATATGGCGGGTTGGAATATAAAGGAAATGAGAAATTACAGTGTATTAATAGTAAAAAGATAATTTAAATTTGTTATTACATATTCAGTGCTGATTTTTATTGTAGAAAGAGCAGCCTTGCATTGGTGGATCGATATGAAAACGTCAAATTTTAGCGACTGAATAGTAAATAAAAATTGCTGTGTATAAAAAAGGCCGGGCAGTCATTTCTGACTGTCCGGCCTGAATATCTCAATATATAATCAGCTTAGAAGCGTTTTTTCATAACTTCAGCAAGATTATCAGCTGTGAAGCCGTAGCGTTCGGCAAGCTGACCGGCAGGAGCAGAAGCTCCGAAGTGATCTATTCCGAGTACGGTTCCTTCAAGTCCTACATATCTGTACCAGAGTTCCGGGCGTCCTGCTTCGGCGGCAACACGGTTGGTAACAGCCGGAGGAAGAACGGAGTCTTTGTAGGCCTTGTCCTGTTCTTCAAAGAGTTCAACTGAAGGCATGCTGACGATACGGATTTTCTTATCCGAAAGCATGGCTGCAGCGTCCATTGCCAGAGAAACTTCAGAACCGGTTGCGATAACAATCATTTCCGGAGTTCCTTCGCAGTCTTTGAGAACATAACCACCGCGTTTAACACCTTCTTCAACCTGCGGATAGGCTTCATGGTCAAGAACCGGGAGTCCCTGACGGGTAAGCATGAGGCTTGAAGGACGGTCTGTCTGATGCATGGCGATATCAAGACATGCGGCTGTTTCACGAGCATCAGCAGGACGAAGAACCAGCAGGTTCGGGATCAGGCGCAGTGCGGAGACATGCTCGATCGGCTGATGTGTCGGTCCATCTTCACCAACATAGAATGAGTCATGGGTGTAGATGTAGAGAACAGGAAGTTTCTGCAAAGCGGACATGCGCATTCCGTTTCTGCAGTAATCGGAGAATGTCAGGAAAGTTGCACCGAAGGGCAGAACTCCACCGTGAAGAGCCATACCGTTAAGGATGACTGACATCGGAAATTCACGAACACCGAAAGCCATATTGCGGGCGGAATAGCCGTTGATGGCAAAGTCGCCGACTGCTTTACGGAAATTCAGGGTCTGGTTGGAAGGATCAAGGTCTGCTGAACCACCGATAAGGGTCGGCAGTTTTTCATAAACAGCATCAAGGCATGCGCCCCATGCTTTACGGGTGGCAATGCTTTTTCCTGATTCAAACTCAGGGAGATCCAGTTCGATTTCAGTACGCGGTTTGGAAACATGAGCCCAGAATTCAGCTATATCCTTGTCTCCTGCGAGTACTTCATCAAGCTTTTTCTGCCAGCTTTCAGCTTCGGCTTTCAGCTCGGGGAAACGTGCGCGGAAATGTTCAACTACATCTTCGGGTACATAGAAATCTTCATTTTCAGGCAAACCGAATTTTTTCTTTGTAGCGGCAATCTCTTCAGGCGGCAGTGGTGCTCCGTGAGTACCGTGATCTCCTTCACGGGTGGCGGCACCGTTTGCCATGATGGTTTTACCGATGATCAGAGTCGGTTTATCTGTTTCAGCTTTGGCTTCTTCAATTGCTTTACGGATTGCTTCGTGGTCATGTCCGTTGATTTCAATGACATGCCAGCAGATTCCTTCGAAAACCTGTTTAACATTAGTGCAGTCGCAATTGCAGACAGGGCCGGCAAGCTGAACGTTGTTGCTGTCGTAGTAGACAACAAGTTTACCAAGTTTCCAGACACCGGCCAGAGTTGCGGCACCCATTGCTACGGGTTCCTGAAAATCACCGTCGGAAGCCAGTACATATGTGTGGTGGTCGGTAATTTCGCTTCCGGTTTTAGAGCCGAGGAATGCTTCAGCCGTAGCCATACCTACACCTGTGCAGAAGCCCTGTCCTAGAGGACCGCTTGTTGCTTCAACACCGGGGGTTACATCATGTTCAGGATGACCGGGGGTGATGCTGTCGAGCTGACGGAATTTTTTAACATCTTCAAGAGAAATATAGCCGGCAAGGTGCAGCAGGCTGTAAAGGAGCATGGATTCATGTCCGGCCGCTAAAACAAAACGGTCGCGGTTGAACCAGTCCGGTGTTTCCGGGGTGTAGCGGAGATAGTCCCTGTAAAGGACATAAGCGAAATCCGCGGAGGACATGGCGCCGCCGGGATGGCCTGAGTTAGCCTTGCGGGTGGCATCCATGATAAGACCTTTGATGACGTTTACCGTCTTCTGATCCATCTGGCTGTTGCTCATGGGGTTGTTCCTTATAAAAATTGGATGGGATTGTTGAAGCTTGTGCTTTGAACGCTTCGTAAAAGCTTTTTCCACGCTTGGCAAGTCCCGGTTCAGCAATAGTCTTCAGTCTGATCCAAGCTGAAAATGCCAGCGATATTATCTGGTTTTAATGCTCTCTGCTGAAAAAAATATCTGTGGGATATCAGATAATTTAAAAAATAAGTAAATATATTCAAAATAGTTAAGACCTGTTAATCGGGCTTAACTATTTTGAATAATAAAAACTTTATTTATCAAAGAGATTTATGCGGCGCAGATGTCTGTCTCCGGCAAAGTCTGTGGTCATGAAGGCTTTAATGATGTCTTCAGCAAGTCCTTTTCCAATGACTCTTTCTCCGAGGCAGAGAATGTTGGCATTGTTGTGTTCACGGGCTTTAACGGCCATGTACTCATTGGTACAGACTGCAGCGCGGATGCCTTTGACTTTATTGGCGGCCATAGACATTCCCAGTCCGGTTCCACAGACGAGAATTCCAAGAGTATCAGCATCAACCTGTTCAGCCACTTTGAAGGCATACTCAGGATAGTCACAGCTTACAGCTGTCTCAGGTCCTGCGTCGACAACTTCATACCCCATCCCGGTGAGAATTTCTTTGGCAAATTCTTTAAGTTCGTATCCGCCGTGATCTGAACCGATTATTACTTTTGGCATTTTTAGGTCTCCTTGAGAGTGCCGGACGTTTTTTCTGCACTCCATATACCATAAAAAAACGGAGGATAAGACCTCCGTTTTTCGTAGTTAAATTCCTGCTTCGCGCGCGTTATCGCGATTTTTAACATCACGCTTGGCTTCCTGCTCGGCTTTAAGGCGAGCAATTTCATCTACAAAAAATTCGATCTGCTTTTTACAGAGTTCAATATCACCCTGAGTATTTCCCATGGTGAGTTTTCCGAGCAGGGCGTATTCTTTTTCGAGACGTTTTTCAAGCTGTCTCACCTCGATATTTCCCAGTATACTGCTCAGGATAAGTGAAAACTGTTTGGTCCAGATTTTAAAACCAAGTTTAAAATTACCTATAAAACTAGTCTTTTTCTCGCACTCGCATTTGGCTTCGCTCATTTTGGCGTCCTCCGTGTTCAATCGTTATCTCGGGCTGGAACCCGGACGTACGTATTTCTATCAAGCCTGATAATGTCGGTGTCTCCCGGAACTCTCAGCTCAAGAGCCTCATCCGGCCAGGGGCTGATTTTAAACTCTCGCGATTTGATTCGCAAGATGGCTTTATCTCCGTCACCTGTAACCAGACTCAGGGTATCGGGGATTTCTTTGCCTTCTGCTTCTTCGAATGAAGAAAATTTAAGTTCCCAGCCGTTATTGTCACGCCCGGTAATAGATACGGGCCGTCCGTCAGAAGTTGTGGTGATTGAACTTATTTTTCCGCTATTAAAGTTGTAAACGAAAAAACCTGATATGATCTGCTGCTCTCCGGAATCATAGGATTCCGGGATCAGACCGGGAAAACATCCGGACATAACTCCTGCCAGATTTATAATATCGAAAGGCAGGGGAAGTCCGAGCATCTGCGCCCCTTTTACCGGGTCGCTGTGAATATACGTGGTTTCATCATCAGGATAATATGCGTGAAGACCGGTTGAATCCTGACGGATGTGGGCCAAAAATGCTCCTATTCCGGCTCTTACATCAAGCCTGAGTGGAGAGTTCTTGTCACCCCATATCTGGATGGTGGTGCGATGCCCTTTTCCTTTTGTGGAGGAATACAGGCTTGCTTTCAGGTTGATTCCGGTAAAATTACCGTAACCGTATTGTGTCCTGAACGAGTTGTAATTTTCGTTTAAATTAAGGATGTTCTCATGCTTTTGAGCGCATCCTGAAAGCCCCAGCACAATAAGTGCTGCCAGAAGCGCAAAATACGCCGGGGCATGTTCTTTATTTTTGCTGGTGATCATAACGAATTCAGTTTTTTCCTGATTTCATTCATATTGTCGGAACCGTATTTCAGAGCGTTCAAATATCCTTTGCGTGCGGATTTCTTTTTGCCGAGGCTACGGGCGATATCACCATAGTGCTCCCATAGCTCCGCTTCCTTATCAAGCATTGATACCGCTCTTTTAATTTCGTCCCATGCTTTATTATTTTTTCCCATACGGAAGTAAACCCAGGCCAGCGAGTCCATTATGAACGGGTTGTCCGGCTCAAGTTTGTCAGCTCTTGAAATAAGAACCAGAGCCCGGTCGAGCTGGGTGTTTCTGTCCGCAAGAGTGTAGCCCACGAAATTAAGAGCATTAGCATGGTCCGGGTTTTTACTGATTATCCGTTCCATTATTTTAATGGCTTCATCCGTGTGGCCTTCTGCATCGAGAACAACTCCAAGCTGGAACATCAGCCGGGTGTTTCCCGGAACCGCCTTTAACCCGTTACGGACTATTTTTTCGGCAGTCGAGTGGTCTTCGCTATCCATGAAGATAGAAGCTTCCATTATGTAAAATTCAGGATTGTCAGGGAATTTTTGCTGACCCTGACGGAGAATTTTAAGAGCATCTGTTTTTCTGTTTAAAGAAAAAAGAAGATGGGCTCTGAATTCAAGACTCTGATTGTAATGGACACTGTCTTCCGGGATACGGCTTAAATATTCCAGTGCTTTTTCAGGAGCCTGCTCACCTTCGTATGCAATGGCTCCCTTGTAGAAGAAATAGTCTGTGGGGATCGGTTTGCTTTGCGCAAGTATGTCTAGAATGGTGGAAGCCTGCGCATAAAAACCATTATGCATAAAGGCGCGCACTGCTTCAAAAATGAAGCTTTTAGTATGCGGACCTTCCAGAACGAGAGAAAGAGCTCTGTCAGGGTTATTCAGTTTCAGTGATAACGATATCAGTCTCTGCCTTACGTCCGTAGGGGACCCGCCCATTTCAAGCATGTGGGTGTATATTTTTTCTGCGGCATCATAATCTTTCTGATATTCATAGAGATAAGCCAGCTCTCCCCATGCTTCAATGAAGCCCGGAGCCTTTTTTACAGCCTTTTTCAGGGTTCTGATGGCCTGACGGTTGAGGCCCAGCCCTGCACTGGCTTTGGCGTAGGAATAAAGTATTTCCGGGGTCCTGTGGCCGGCCGGTATTGTCTTGAGGATATCAAGAGCGTGGGCAAAGTTCTTTTGCTCAATATAAATCTGGGCCAGCTTATTACGCACATTGTAATCGTGCGGATTTTTTTTCAGATAGCTTTTCAGTGTTACCTGCGCTGCTTCAAATCTGTTTTCATTAAGATAAGTGCTTGCGAGGGAGAGGGTCAGTCTCTGATTATCCGGGTATTTTTCAAGACCAGCTTTAATTACTTCTCTGGATTCCGGTATCTGATTCAGAGTCCAGTAAAGTGCGGCCTTTTCAGCATATAGAAAAGGTCTCTGGTCTTTTTCCAGAACTTTATCAATATATTCCAGAGCATGCAGCTGGAGTGATTTTATTTTTTCAAGTTTTGCTTTTGAATTACCGCCTGTGCGCAATTCTTTTTCGAATTGTGTCAAATAGTCCTGATAAACAAGAAAATTGTAACTGGCATCAGCTTTCGGGCTGACAGGAACTTCAAAAGTCTGCACGTTGCTATGCGGAGCGCATCCGGTCATAACCGCAAGCAGACACAGAAACATGGTTGAAACCAGCCTGCTTTTGAAGAGTGGTGTTTTTGTCCCGGTATTCATTCTGGGGCTTATTCCTTGTAGGCAGGATCGTTTGATAGTTCCAGAAGCCTTTTGTAAAGTTGGGTTCCTATTTCGAGTCCCTGATGAATCATCTCGGGTCCGTATTTCTTACCGGTGGAAGTTCTGAACGTCGGCTCAATTGATTTGATGATCTCAAGTCCCTTGGGGAATTTGACAACAATTTCATCAGTACTCCAGTCTTCGTAATCGCATATTTCCCAGAGTGTGGTGGAAAAATTGTCCGGACCCCAGCGGAATTTGTCAGCATCATATAGCGCACCGCTTAAAATCTTGAGTTTGACATCATCGGTAACCGGTTCATCATTTTTAAAAGCCTCGTGTCTGGCTATTGCTCCGGTTATCAGATGCTTATCACGTTCGGAAAGGGGGAAGTTGTTAAGAATCACAAGAGCTGTTTCCGCACCGCGTTTGGCGTGTTCAGCCTCCAGACGGCAGCAGTCATGGAGCAGACCGCAGAACTGGGCCAGAAGGACCAGATCCCTTAATTCATCCCCTAGAATATTCTCGCCTTCACCTTCCTGAAGAACTATAGCACCGGCCTCTATGGCCACCTTTTTGGAGTGGTAGACCCCATGTGCGTATTCGTCATAAAGGAAAGGAAGCACATCTTCCTGAAGCCTTATAACCAGTGGATGGTCAAAGAACATCTCACGGGCAAAAGTCAATTTAGATTCCATTTCACGGTAAAAGGCCGGAACAGGCTGTCCTGCTGCCAGAGCCTTTGCCTCTTTTTTTAATTCTGTAAGCACCTTATTCATTTTCAGGTATCCAGTCTTGAGAGAAGTCTTCAACTTTATCAGCTAAATGTTCTTTGAGCTTGCCAAGCAGTCTGGCCTCTATCTGACGCACCCTTTCGCGGGTGACTCCGAATTCTTCACCTATTTCACGCAGAGTCCGCGGGGAATCGGAAAGAAGTCTGTCGTTCAGTATGACCTGTTCTTTTTCATTGAGCAGCGGGGCAACTTCCCTCAGCTGGTCAAGAAGCAGTGTTGATATTTCTTTGTTGGCAAGGGTATCTTCCACTCCGGGACCAAGATCGGGGAGAAAATCCATGCGTGTGGCATCGGAGTCTTCACCGAGTTTAAGGTTAAGGGAAAGATCGTTTTTGGCCAGCCTGATATCCATTTCCGTAATCTCATCTTCGCTCACGTTGAGATTTTCAGAAAGGGTCTGGGTTGTAGGATCAAAGCCTAAAGCCTGTAAGCGCTGGCGTTCCTTGTTCAGGTTATAAAAAAGTTTGCGCTGGGTCTGGGTGGTCCCGATTTTGACCAGACGCCAGTTATCCATAATATACTTTAAAATATATGCTTTGATCCAGAAAGCCGCATAATAGGAAAATTTAATACCTTTATCCGGGTCAAATTTATTGACGGCCTTCATAAGACCGACATTACCTTCCTGAATCAGATCCAGAACGTTCTGCATCCAGCGGCGTTGAAAGTCCATTGCGATTTTAACAACAAGTCTCAGGTGTGAAGAGACCAGCCTGAAAGCCGCTTCCTGATCTCCGTTTTCCTGCACTCTTTTAGCTAGTTGAAATTCTTCATCAGGGTCAAGCAGAGGAAACCTGCTTATTTCCCTCATATAAAGACTTAACGGATCGCGTGTTGCAATTTCGCCTGATTTTTTTGGAGTGGGGAGAAAAATTTCTCCCGGAACCTCTTCTTTGGGAATTTCCTTTTCGTCCTCGGGGGGAAGTATTTCAATATCTTCTGACATAATGCGTCGGGTGAAATCCTTGAATCAACCCATTAAAGGGGATTTTTTAGTGTGTTTCGTACGGTTTCATCCGTAAATTTTGAGGGTATAGTTTTTATTTGTCCTTTTCAATCTTTTTAAGTAGACATGAAAACTCGCTGAAAACGTGGCTGCATGGCCCTTAACTTCCTACCAGATAATTTTATAAGCAGGTGGTTCAGTTTGTTCTTAACAACATGGAATTCTGGTACGGACCTTTCTTTTACCTGATAAATAACGGAAATCAAGGTTTGGAGCAATAAATGGCAGATTTTCGCAAGGCTCTTACAGACGGCAGGGTGTACTTTTTTGATGGCGGTTATGGAACTTTTCTTCAGAAAAGAGGATTACCGGCCGGTATGTCACCGGAACTTTTCGGACTTGAAAAGCCCGAAGTCGTTCGTTCTGTGCATGAAGATTATGCAAATGCAGGAGCGAATGTTCTGACAACAAATACTTTTGGCGGAAGTGCTCCTAAGCTTGGTTCAAAGGTAAAAGCCCGCGATCTCAACCGTGAGATGGCTCTGCTTGCGCGATCCGTTGCCGGAGACAATCTGTTTGTCGCCGGAAGTGTCGGCCCGACAGGTCATTTCATTGAGCCTCTTGGTGATTTCACCTTCAAAGAGATGGTGGAAATATACAAGGAGCAGATTCAGGGTCTGGTTGACGGGGGAGTCGACCTGATTCTCGGCGAAACCCACTTCGACCTTGCCGAAGCCAGAGCTCTTGTTGTTGCAGCAAGAGAAGTCTGCGCTCTTCCGGTTGCTCTTTCCATGACTTTTGAATCCCCCAACGCCTGCCTTACCGGTTCTTCTCCGCAGACATTTGTCGATGCCATGCAGAATATGGAAATTGATATTGTCGGAACAAACTGCAGTGCCGGGCCGGAGCAGATTTTTGAAGTTATCAGCAATATGAGGCCGCGACTTTCAACCCCGCTGCTTGTTGAAGCAAATGCAGGGCTGCCTGAACTTGATGAAAACCGCAATACTGTTTTCCGTCTCGAACCACAGCCGTTTGCCGAACAGTCTGCCAGATTTTTAGCGATAGGAGCCAAATTTATAGGCGGATGCTGCGGTACCGGTCCTGACCATATCCGGGCGCTTAAGAGCGTGATCGGTGATGCCGCATGGCAGAAACCCGTCCCGGAAGATGATGCCCAGATGGTGATCACTTCCCGTGCGGAATCCGTCTGCATAGGCTTCAATCATACCGGGGTCATAATAGGTGAAAGAATCAATCCGACAGGAAAAAAGGTTCTCAGTGCCGAACTTCAGGAAGGCCGTTTTACCGAGGCCCTTAAATTTGCCGGGCAGCAGATAGAAGCCGGGGCTCCGATCCTTGACGTCAATGTAGGCGCTCCCATGGTTGACGAAACCATGATTCTCCCGGCCTTGTGCAAAGAGATAATTGCCCAGCATCAGGTTCCGCTTTCAATAGACTCAACCAACCCGGACGCTGTGGAAGCGGCTTTATGGAACTATCCCGGTACTCCGCTGGTCAACTCCATAAGCGGCGAACCCGGACGTATGGAACGCCTCGGACCTTTATGTAAAAAATTCGGTGCTCCATTTATTCTGCTCCCAATCATTGGCAGCAAGCTTCCATTTGAATGCAAAGACAAAATTGAGGTGACTGAAAAACTTCTGCGTGAAGCCGAGGCACTTGGAATTCCCCGCAGGCTGATTATGGTTGATGCTCTGGCTTTGACCGTGTCTTCGAGACCTATGGCTGCACGGCATTGCATGGATTTTATACGTCACTGCAAGGAAGAGTGGAATCTGCCCACTGTTCTGGGACTCTCCAACGTATCTTTCGGCCTTCCGGCGCGGGAACTGCTCAACTCAACATTTCTGACTCTATGTCAGGGACAGGGACTTTGCGCCTTTATTTCCAACCCGAATTCGGCACGGCTGCGTGAGAGCCTGTATTCGGCTGAAGTTCTCCTTGCCCGTGATAAACAGGCTGAGAATTTTATTGATATGTATTCTGAATGGTCACCGGCAGCTCCTTCCTCAACCGGAGGGACTAAAGGCGGTGAAGGAAAAAAGTCCGGTGCGGAAACCATGTTCGAGGCCGTGGTCAAAGGGGAACGCGGGCTGATTGAGGATATGGTCCGTAAGGCTCTTGATGAAGATAGAGATCCTTTTGATATTGTGAACGGCGAGCTTATCCCGGCAATTATGGAAGTCGGCGAAAAGTATGAGCGCAAAGAATATTTTCTTCCTCAGCTCCTTCAGTCCGCAGAGACTTTGCAGAAAGGTTTTGAAATTTTAAAACCGCTGCTTGAGAAATCGGGAAAGCAGAAAGAGAAAGATGTTATCGTCATGGCAACTGTTGAAGGGGATATCCATGACATTGGTAAGAACATCGTCTGCCTGATGCTGCGTAACCACGGTTTTGAAGTTGTCGACCTCGGTAAGGATGTTCCTGCTGAAACCATAGTAAAGACAGCCATAGAAAAGAATGCGCGGATTATCGGCCTGTCGGCTCTGATGACCACGACAATGGTGCGCATGGAAGATACCGTAAATCTTCTGCAGGAAAAAGGTCTTGATATCAAGGTGATGATAGGCGGAGCGGTCATAACTGAAGGGTTCTGCAAAGCCATAGGTGCGGACGGATGGTCTACCGATGCCGTCGCAGCCGTAAAGCTGGCAAAGACATTGGTGCAATAAATCCTTGATGGAGGCTGATTAATTTTGTAAGCGAGCCTCCTGATCGTGACTATCTGTATCGCTTTATAAGCATTGTTCTAAAAAACTGTCCGTATTGTGTAAACTTACTGTTAAACAAAACGGATGGAATGCCTGTGCTTTTGTGTTTTGACCTTTTTTCTGGTAAAAAATGTTAATAAACCGTTTTTCTGCCATGATCAGTTTGCCTGTTTTAAAGGGTCAGGTGGCAGATGGAAAATCGGGAACCATGAAATTATCATATCCGGATTCAGGATATATTTAAACATACAGGGCAAGGGACCATTATGAAAGATTGGATAAGAGTCTCCTTTTTGTCGCTCCTTCTGATTTTCGCCGCCTGTTCCAAGGTGAACGGAGTTGAAGGGGTAAGTGAGCTTGATACAGCGGGTATCCAGAAGATTGTAAAAAATTCTTCCGGGAAAGTTGTTCTGGTAAATTTCTGGGCTACATGGTGTCCTCCATGCCGTGCTGAAATTCCCGAGCTTATAAAGATGCGTGAAAAATACAGTGATGACGATCTGGTGATGATCGGTGTTTCAGTTGATGAAACCTCTGATGCTGTAGATGATTTTATCAAAGTGACCGGTGGAATGAATTACCCTGTTTATCATGCTTCTGCTGATATAGGGCCATCCTTCAGGATTCAGGCTATTCCTTTCACGGTGATCTATGATCCTGACGGAAAGCAGATTTTTGCGCGTTCCGGTGGCTTTCCCATCGAGATGTTTGAAAATCTGATTGATAAGTATATCAAGGATAAAAAATAAATGGCTGTGACTATAGAAAAGGCGACCATGACGGACGCCAAAGCTCTGCACGCTATGATCGTTGAAAGTGCAAGGACCGCCATGGTTCTTCCAAGACCTTTGAGTAAGGTCTATGGACACTTGAGAGATTTTTTTGTTGCTAAGGACGAATCCGGTAAAATTTTCGGATGCTGTGCATTATCTATTACATGGGACAATCTTGCAGAGGTTCGTTCACTCGTAGTCCATCCGGACTCACGCGGTTCCGGAATAGGAAAGGAGCTGGTGCGCGCCTGCCTTGATGAAGCTTTTAAGCTGGATATAAACACTGTCTTCGTTCTTACCAATATTGATGGATTTTTTGCTAAACTCGGATTCAAAGCTACTGATAAGGGAATCCTGCCCCAGAAGGTCTGGGCGGATTGTATCAATTGTCCACAGTTCCCTGATTGCGATGAAATTCCGATGGTAATAGAAACTAAAATTAAAAAATAAAGAGGAAAATAATGGGCCACCGCCTGTCTGAAGTCTGTTCAACCGAAGAAATAGATGCCAAAGTAAAAGAACTAGCCAGAGAAATTTCCGATACCTACGGAAGCCAGCCTCTGGTTTGCGTTTGTGTGCTTAAAGGTGCATATCTTTTTTTTGCTGATCTTACTCGTAATCTTGATTGCGAGGCTGAAATAGATTTCGTTAGACTTTCCAGTTACGGTGACGGAACAAGCCGTTCAGGCAATATGAATTTCAGCAAGGATCTCGAAGTTTCGATTGCCGGAAAGCATGTGCTTATTATTGAGGACATTGTTGATACCGGGCATTCTGTCGAGTTCCTGAAACATGTTTTTACCAAGAGGAATCCTCTCAGTATCAGAATCGCTTCGCTTATAGATAAAAGAGAGCGCAGAGAAATCGACCTGACAGTTGATTTTCCCGGATTCATACTTGAGAAAGGTTTCCTGGTAGGGTACGGAATGGACTATGCTGAAAAATACAGGTATCTCAATGCCGTGTATGAATTGCATAACGATTGAGGATTGTGAGGCCTTTTTATAAAGACAATAACAATTATTCAGCCGTGATACATTAAAGATAAACAGCTCACGAGCAGGAAAGAGAGCAGTCCATGATTGTAGCATGTTCAAACTGCAAGACAAAATATAATCTTCCGGAAGAGAAGATCCCGGCTAAAGGGATAAAGGTCAAATGCTCCAAATGCGGAAACAAGTTTATGGTGACCCCGCCTGTGCAGGAGCCGGAAGACGAAGTTGCCGCCCTGCTTGAGGATGAAACGGTTTCTTCGGATCAGCCGCAGGCTGCTCCTGAACCGCAGCCAGAACCCAAGCCTGAGCCTAAACCGGAGCCGGAGCCAGAACCCCAGCCTGAACCTGAACCAGAGCCTGAGCCGGAACCAGAACCGCAGGAAGAGACCTCTGACGAGGAAGATCTTTTTGATGATTTTGGTGAAGCTGATACTGCCGATTCCAGTGATGATCTGGAAGATGATCTTTTCGGAGGCATTGAAGAAGGCTCTGATGCTGATATCGGTGCCGATCTCTTTGACGATGCTGAAGATGAAGACAGCTCTGTGTCCGATGATGCTGAAAAGTTTGACATTGATGACGAACTTTTCGGCGATGATCAGGATGAAGAAGGTGAAAGCCCAGCCGACAGTCTTGACGATGAACTCTTCGGTTCTGATGATTCAGACAGTGACGAAAATGAATCTGAAGGTCTTGGCGACAGTTTTGAGGATAAACTTTTCGGTTCTGACGCTCAGGATGATTCTGAAGATGATTTCTTTGAAGAAGAATCCGGCACAGATGAAGACTCTGGCGAAGACGATGATTATACTGAAGAAGAGTATGATGAAGAGGAATTTACCGATACCGGAGTCCATCTCGACAGTGGTGACGTTATCGGGCTTGACCTTGATGAAAGACCTTCAAAAAAGAAAAAAGCCGGAAAGAAGAAAAGTAGAAAAGGTCTGCTTGTCTTCCTGATTCTGGTGGTACTTTTTGCTGGTGGAGCAGGGGCTGCTTATTATTTTCAGCTCTTTGATAAACTTCCCTTCAAGATTCCTTATCTCACTTCTGAAGATTCTGCCGCTCCAAATGGAGCTGAATCCGATGCCAAAAGATTCAGCAAATTTTCATTTAAGGATTTGCGTCAGTTTTATGTAAAAAATGAAAAAGTCGGCCAGCTTTTCATCATCGAAGGCAAGGTTGTGAATAATTTCAACACCCCGAGAGAACTTCTTGAGGTGGAAGCCAAACTCTTTGATGAAAAGGGTGGAGTGCTTGATTCCAGACGTCTTATGTGTGGGAATACGCTCTCGCTCTTCCAGCTTGAGGTTCAGTCCAAGGAAGAAATTACAGCCGGTCTTGAATCCAAGGTAGGCATACTTTCCAACAATACATTGCTTAAACCGGGCATGGATACACCATTTATGGTGGTGTTTTTCAATCCGCCGCCGACGGTAAAAGAATTTGTTATCAATGTAGTCGGAGCTAAAAATCCGCCTGAAAAGTAACAGAAGCGTATAAATATAATAAATCCGGTGGGAGTTTTCCTGCCGTTTGATATTCAAATATAAAAGGCTGGAACGGTGCATAAAATTTGGCATTGTTTCCAGCCTTTTTTTAAGGACTTACCGTTCTGATCTCTCAATTTTACCGAGGATAATCATGAAAACCAAAGATGTGTTTGTATGTTCCAACTGCGGAGCGCAGGCTTTGAAATGGCAGGGACAATGCCCTAGATGCGGGGAATGGAATACACTGGAACAAAAAGTGGTTTCACGTTCACCGGGACGGTTGAAGGTCAGGCTTGCCTCGGGTTCCCCTGTGGACTTGAAGGACATTCCAGGAGAGAACGCAGCGGCCCGGACTACTGGTTTTCAGGCTTTGGATAATGTCCTCGGGAAAGGTTTTGTTCCCGGCGGAGCGGTTCTTCTTGGTGGAGAACCCGGTATTGGAAAGTCCACATTGCTGCTTCAGCTTGCAGCTATGCAGGCCGCTATGGGCTGCCGGAGTATTTATTTTTCAGGTGAGGAATCCCTTGCCCAGATCAGGGGACGTGCCGACAGGCTTGGTCTTCTTGATTCCGGTTTGCTGGTTGTTGCTTCAACCAATGCGGAAGAAGCTGTCAGCCTCATAGAAGGCGATCAGAAACCGGATCTGATTATTATTGACTCCGTACAGACTCTTTCTTCTCCAAGGGCTGAGGGAATCCCCGGAAGTGTCTCGCAGGTCCGCGCGGTTTCTTCAGATTTAGTTGAAGCTGCAAAAAAAAGTAGCACTACTCTTATCCTCGTGGGACATGTTACCAAAGACGGCCAGATTGCCGGTCCGAAGCTTCTGGAGCACATGGTTGATACTGTTTTGTATCTTGAGGGTGATCGCCGGCACATGACCCGGATAATGCGTGTTCTCAAAAACCGTTTCGGTCCCAGTGACGAGCTGGTTGTTTTTACCATGCGTGAAGCAGGGATGGAGATAGTTGAAGATCCTTCTACGCTCTTTCTGGGTGATCGGGATGATTCATTAAGCGGTGCAGCCGTTGTTATGGCCATGGATGGTCATAAACCCTTTGCCGTTGAGGTGCAGGCTCTGGCCGGGAAAACAGTCCTTTCCATACCAAGGCGCACAGCTCTGGGATTCGATACCAATAGGCTCAATCTATTGCTGGCGGTTCTGGAGAAAAGACTAAGCCTCAATCTGGGACAGTTTGATATATATGCCAAGACCGGCGGCGGAATGACTATGCCTGACCCCGGTCTTGATCTTGGCGTTGTGGCTTCTGTTCTTTCATCTTTTTACGATCTTCCGCTGCCGGCCGGAGCTGTTTTCTGGGGGGAGGTCGATTTGAACGGTTTAATCCGTCCGGCCACAGGATATGAAACAAGGTTGAAACAGGCTAAAAGGCTGGGGTATGGTCCTTTGTTTCACTCTGAGACTTGTAAAACTCTTGCTGATTTGCAACAGAAGCTTTTCGGTCCTGAATAGCTTTGTTAAGAATCCAATAAAATTGTCTTCGGGCTTGCCTGACTGTTCTACAGGATATACGGTGGTTCGGATTTTAATTTGATTCAAAATTTTACTTTCAGAGGATAATTGTGAAAAAAGTTTTTCTAGTTGCGGGGGCCAGACCAAATCTTATGAAGGTGGCTCCTGTCTATAGGGCGTCCAGAAAATGGGAAGCCATTGAATGCGATATAGTTTATACCGGGCAGCATTACGACCGGGTGATGTCACAGGTTTTTTTTGAAGATCTTGATATACCAGAGCCTCGGTTCAATATGGGGAAATCCACCGGAACCCATGCGGAGCAGACCGGTGCGATTATGATTGCTTTTGAAAAAATGTGTGTTGAGCACAAGCCTGACCTTGTTGTTGTCGTAGGTGATGTTAACTCTACTCTGGCCTGCTCAATCACAGCCCGTAAACTCCATATACCTGTAGCACATGTGGAAGCAGGACTTAGAAGCGGTGATACGGATATGCCGGAAGAAATAAACCGTATGGTCACTGACTCCATAAGTAATCTTTATTTTACTACCGAAGAGCATGGTAAAGCCAATCTTCTGGCGGAAGGCCGAGACCCGGAAAAGATTTTTGCTGTAGGAAATGTGATGATAGACAACCTTTTCTACAATGTTAAGCGGCTGGGAGATGAGGTTACAGCGAAATATTTAGCGCGTCCGCTCAAAGAAAAACTGGGGCGTTATGCGTTTATGACCATGCACAGACCGTCAAATGTGGATTGCAGGGAAGTGCTTGAAGGTATTGTGGGTGCTCTTAACTCCATTGCTGAAAAGCTCCCGATAATTTTCCCTATCCATCCAAGAACAGCTAAGATGCTGGAAAAATTTAATATAAATCTTTCAGATAATATTCATACTCTGCCTCCGCTGGCTTTCAGGGAGTCACTATATCTCTGGAAGGATTCACAGGTTGTGATCACAGACAGTGGCGGTTTGCAGGAAGAAACTACGGCTCTCGGCGTTCCATGTGTTACAATGCGTAAAAATACCGAGCGGCCCTGTACCGTTGAACTTGGAACCAATGTGCTGGCTGGCATTGATGGAGACAGGATTGTTTTGGAAGTTGAAAAAGCCCTTGGGCGCGCAGGGCTTCCTGCTCCTGTTATTCCCGGCTGGGACGGGAAAGCAGCAGAAAGAATATGGGAAAAACTGGCTGAATATCTCAATGTTGATAGTTGATTTTCGGCAGGAGTTCCAGATCAGCTTGAAAACTAAATGTTTTCTGAGTGCATAAATAAACCCCCTCAACAAAAAATTGAGGGGGTTTATTTATGAATAAAGTCAGCTCTGACTATTCACCGAGAACAATTTCGAAAGTTTTGAGAACTTCGAGACCGTCACGACCGGTAATAGGAACTTCTGTTCCTTCCCTGAGTGCTTTGAGGAAGAGGGTCAGCTCTTCTTTAACAGGCTCACGGAAAATGAGCGGCCATTCGCGAACGCTGTAGCTCTGATCGTAAGTGGAGAATTCGCTGTATTCGCGTACTTCCTGAGTGATCAGGTTGGCTTCAATGAATTTGGTTTTTGCAGCAACACGAATTTTTCTGGATTTGTAAGGTGTAACCCAGTTTGTATTGATGTTGCAGAGTACACCGTTTTCCATTTCAGCGGTGATAAGGGCGTTGTCTTCGTGCTTGCCTCTGGTTGAGGTTGTTACAGCGTAAACGTCCTTGAAATCAGATCCGGAAAGGAAACGGAGCAGATCGATATCATGGGATGCCAGATCTTTTACAACTCCTACATCCTGAATTCTCGGCGGATATGGTCCGACACGTTCAATCTGGATTGAAATGGGTCCGGCTTCCTCGGTCATGAGGCTTTTAACACGCTGAACAGCAGGGTTGAAACGTTCAACATGGCCTACCATGAGTGCCACGCCGTTCTGTTCTGCCAGTGTTACCAGCTCCTGACCTTCAGCAACGCTTACAGCCAGAGGTTTTTCAATAATGAGGTTGATTTTCTTTTCAATGATCTTTTTACCCACTTCGTGATGAAGGCTTGTGGGTACGCAGACGCTTATCGCATCAAGGTCATGTTCAAGAAGTTCTTCAATGCTTTTGAAGCCGGGAACACCGAACTGTTCTTTGACTTCATCAAGTCTTTCCTGTTCAATATCCACGGCGCCGACGCATTCAACGTTCGCCATTTCAGTGTAATTGCGCAGATGTACCCGGCCCATCCAGCCCAGGCCGACAACTCCGACTTTAAGGGTTTTCATAATGATATCCTTAAGTTGATGTTTAACAATCTCTGTATATATGAATGCATTGTCTACATATCTAAGGCATTCATGGATAGTTTTAGCTGTCTTTTACAGAGATTGAACCGTTTGCACGGTTTTTGTCATTTATTAAATTTCGACTATAATTCCTTTCTAAATAGATCAGCTCGAAAGATGTAAACCCATAACTGGCAACATTTAGGTTGTAAAGTGTTGTTCCTTTTAAACAGCTTTTGTTGCATTAGTATTAAATAAATGTGTAAAATCAGGGCCTTTGAAACTATTTTGAAAATTGTGAAATTTTAAGTTGCTAAGCAGGAACTTGTCGATTATGGTTCCGCGCCTGTTCATTGATTCTTCAAGTTCAGAATTTGCTCGAGAAGTGGCTTGCCGCTTCCTGTCGCATATTGTGGTCTGGTTGCACTGCTGAGTAATCGTGACCACCTGTCTGCCGGAGCTTAAGGCCGTATCCTTATAGGTTACCAGCCGTATGTGCCGGTGGGGCTGTTTCCGACGGAAATACAGTTTCTGTATATCCGCCGGGGCATGTTTTTGACACGGTGATACACCGCGTGTCGGGAATTCACAGGCTTATGAAAATCTATCTTCATGGGTCTGCGGCTGCGGAATTTGTCCGCACAGCTTTTCGCATAGGGGGTGCTGTTATGGAAAAACAGCAAACCATTGTCGAGCTAAAGGGCGTCTCTAAAGTTTTTGACGACCAGCTTGCTCTGGACAATATCGACATCGGCATCAGGAATGGTGAATTCCTGACTCTCCTTGGTCCTTCCGGTTGTGGAAAGACCACTCTCCTCAGACTTATCGGTGGCTTTGAGAGCCCTTCGTCCGGTTCCGTCATAATTGACGGGGTGGATGTCTGCGGCCTTCCTCCTGAAAAACGCGCTGTTAATACCGTTTTTCAAAGCTACGCTCTTTTCCCGCATATGAATGTCTATGACAATGTTGCTTTCGGCCTCAAGCTGCGCAAGCTTCAGGCAAAAGAAATTAAGCGTATTGTCATGGAAACTCTGGAACTGGTTCAGATGGAGAAATTTTCTGCCAGAATGCCCTATGAGCTTTCCGGCGGACAGCAGCAGCGTATTGCCATCGCCAGAGCTCTGGTGAACCAGCCGCTGGTTCTGCTCCTCGATGAGCCATTCTCAGCTCTTGACCGCAGGCTTCGCAAACAGATGCAGCTTGATATGAAGCATCTCCAGCGTGAGCTGGGCATTACTTTCGTTCTGGTTACCCATGATCAGGAGGAGGCTTTTACCATGTCCGACAGAGTTGTTGTGATGAACAACGGCAATATCGAACAGACAGGCTCTCCCCGTGAGGTTTATGAGGAACCGGAAAATCTCTTTGTAGCCCATTTTGTAGGTGAAACTAATCTCTTTGATGCCAGTGTCGTTTCAGTTCAAGGCAGACGCCTTACAGCTGATTTCGGCGATATGGTATGTTCTCTTACAACTGATAACCGGTTTTCAGAAGGCGACAGGGTTAAAGTCCTGCTGCGTCCTGAAGATATGTCCCTGACCAGCGAAAGCGAATATGAATATGAAGAGGGACTGCCTGTTTTTATGGGTACTGTTTTTGAAACCGTCTACAAGGGAACCACTTATGATGTTGTGGTTGAACTGGACAATGGCAAAACAGTGCTGGCTACAGAATTTTTCAATGAAGACGCAGTCAATGTTTCCTACCGCGCAGGGGACAGACTGGCTGTGAGCTGGATTGAAGGATGGGAGGTTGTTCTGCCTGATGCTCCACAAGACTCTGTTTAAAACCGTTTCGGTTACTACAATATGGTGCTGGCTTTTTGCTCTGGCAATTGTCCCGAACCTGCTTGTTCTTGGAACTTCCTTTCTGACCGGAGATGAAAACTCTTTTGTCCGGTTTATCTTTTCTATTGAGAACTATGCCAGACTGTTTGATCCGGCTCTGTTCAAAATGATTGGGAATTCCGTTCTTCTGGCAGGGGCAACAAGTCTGGTCTGTCTTTTGATAGGCTATCCTTTTGCATGGTTTTTAGCCCACACTGACAAGAAAAAAAGGGCCATACTGCTGATGCTGGTGGTTATACCGTTCTGGACTAATTCTCTGGTCAGAACCTACGCTCTTGTGGCCCTGATCAATGCAAGCGGCATAATCAACAAGATGTTGATGGCTCTTGGAATCATCCGCATGCCTTTGCAGATGCTTTACACCAGAGGGGCTGTGCTGCTGGGACTATGTTATACCCTGCTGCCGTTTATGGTTCTTCCTCTTTATTCCTCAATTTTAAAGCTGGACCACAGGCTGCTTGAAGCTTCGCGCGATCTTGGCGCAAGCCCTGCAAAAACTTTTATAAAGGTTGCCCTGCCGCTTACGGTTCAGGGCATCGTCTCCGGCTGCATGCTTGTTTTTCTACCTGCTCTGGGGATGTTTTATATACCGGATATTCTTGGTGGAGCCCGTGAGGCTCTGGTCGGCAATTTTATCAGGGATCAGTTTCTGGTTACCCGTGACTGGCCCATGGGGTCTGCCGCAAGTGTCCTGCTGTCAATGATCATGGGATTTATGCTGCTCTTCAATTTTCTTAACAAAAGGAAATTAAGGAGGGGACGCAAGTGAGTATATGGCGTAAACTATATGCCGGCATGATTTATTTTTTCCTTTACCTGCCTTTGGCGGTAATGGTGATATATTCTTTCAATTCTTCAAAATATTCGATGAACTGGAAGGGTTTCACCCTGAACTGGTATGTTCAGCTGGCCGGAAATTCCAGACTTATGGAAACCGCTTTGAACTCGATTGTACTGGCAACTGTATCTGCTACTCTGGCAACACTGATCGGCACCGTGGCCGCTGTCGCCATTTCAAGATACCGCTTTCCGGGACGCAAGCTGATGAAGGGGTCACTGTATGTTCTGATGATGGCCCCGGACATTGTTATGGGTATATCCCTTCTGATTTTGTATGTGACATTGTCAGTGCCGCTGGGTTTCTGGACTCTGCTGTTGTCACACATAACTTTCTGCATTCCTTTTGTCGTGGTCACAGTCAGAACACGTCTGAAGGAGCTGGACCCCAATCTGGTAGAGGTGGCGCAGGACCTCGGAGCGGGGGAATATGAAATATTCAGGTACATTTTTGTACCTCTGGCCTGGCCCGCAATCATTTCAGGCTGGCTGCTTTCATTCACCCTTTCTATGGATGATGTTATTGTAAGCTTTTTTACAACCGGACCGACTTTCGAGATTCTTCCACTGCGTATCTACTCGATGGTCAGGCTTGGAGTAAAACCTGAGGTGAACGCCCTTTGTGCGGTAATGATTGTCGCGACTTTTATGGTCGTGGCAGCTTCCCAGCTTTTAATGAGGAAAAAAAGATGAAGAAAATTGTGCTGACTTTGTTGCTGCTGGCTTTCTGTTCTTCCGCCTTTGCCGGAGAAGAGCTTGTTTTGTATAACTGGTCCTCTTATATGCCTGCTGAGGTTCTGGAACAGTTTACAAAGGAAACCGGCATTAAAGTTACTGAAGTAACTTATGACAGTAATGAAGCCATGTATGCTAAAATCAAGATGGTCAGTGACCATGGCTATGACCTTATTGTGCCATCAACTGATTTTGTCATTCGCATGCGCGAGCAGGGCCTGCTGCACAAGCTGGATAAAAAACTGCTTCCTAATATGAAAAATCTTAACCCGCGTTTTGTGGGGCAGGATTTTGATAAAAATAATGATTACAGTGTTCCTTACTTCTGGGGTTCATCAGGTATTGCTGTAAATGCCGACTTCGTCTCTGTTGACGAGGTCAGCTCAATCAAAGATCTGCTCAACCCGGAGCTTAAGGGAAGAATACTTCTTTTAAATGATGTTCGCGGAGTCTTCGCCATTGCCCTTAAAGCAAATGGTTATTCAGTGAACGATCGTGACCCTGAGCATATTAAACAGGCTTTTGAGTTTTTGAAAAAGCTGCTGCCTTCTGTGAAGGTTTTTGACTCCGATTCTCCGAAACAGGCAATGCTCAGCAATGAGGTTCTCGTTGGACAGCTCTGGAACGGTGAGGCTTTTGTCGCCAATAGTGAAAACGAGGCAATCCAGTATGTTTATCCCAAAGAAGGGTACAGCCTCTGGATGGATCATTTCTGCATCCCCCGTGGAGCAAGGCATGTCGAGAATGCTCATAAATTCATAAACTTTATTCTGCGTCCGGACATCAGTGCGGAGATAGCTGAAGAGCTTGGTTACTCTTCTCCTAACGCTGAAGCCGTAAAGCTGCTTCCTGAGAATATCCGTAACAACCCTATCTGTTATCCTGATGACGAAACATTGAGCAGAGGGGAATTTGAAGTTGGTCTTGGTGATGCAACAAAGATATACGAGCAGTATTGGATGAAATTAAAAACAGGAGCTCAATAGGCTTTCTGGGAAGTTATAACAGGCGGAATTCTTTTTAGGAATTCCGCCTTTTTTTTGGCTATGTGCTAGTTCTGATTTACAGCTGAAATTGCTTCAGGAAGGAAAAGGCCGAAAATGTCATGAAGGCCAGCCATCAGTTTTCCTGAATTGCTGCCGGTATAGAGCATTTCCTTTTCCTGTGTGGAAAGATAATTTTTGGCAAAAAGCAGTTTGTTGTTTTTCACAACCATGCCGTCAAGCCTGACTTTATATCTGATGTCCATCTCACCCGGACGTTCAAATACAACTCTGTTGGCTATACCGGTTATTATGTAATTGTCTCCAGCCTCATCCATTGTTTCAAAGTATTTTACGGTGTAACCGGAATTTTTTAATTGCTCCGCAAGAGCTTTGGCCATCCATGTTCCGACATCCGGTGATGGTTTAAATTTGAATGTGCTTGATATTCCTACATATTTAATAGGTGGTACTTCCTTGAATTTTACGACCGCTATGGTTTTAACGCATGGGGGCAGCTCTATTTCGATAGGGTTGTAGTCTAAATTGACAGTGGAGTCTCTTCTGGCTTTCTGTTCAGCCTTTGCAACTGTCGCTACTGCTATGAAAATTGTCAGTAAGGACAGGGTTAATATGATTCCCGATTGTTTTTTCATTATGGCTCCTGTGGTCTTAAGGATATGATTTATAATTTATTCCATATTTTTAAAATAGGTGACAGCAAAAAAAATGTTCTTTTCTAAAATGTTTCAATATATTGACCTTGGGTAGAGCTTAAGTGTAAGGGATTTTTTATAATAAAAATAGATTGGTTGAGTGCCCATAAACCTTGAAAACAGAGAGTTTAACCAGTGAGTGGATCGAAGAAAAATATTAAAAAATTTCGCGGGGAAGTAGCCCGTTTAGATAGAGAACAGCTTAACAGGCACAGGTCCGCCGTGTTCTGGCTGACAGGGCTTTCAGGATCCGGTAAATCGACAATTGCTCATAAAGTTGAAAAAAATTTGTTCGACAGCGGCAGGCGGGCTTATGTTTTTGATGGTGATAATGTCCGTCATGGCCTGTGTTCCGACTTAAGTTTTTCACCTACTGCAAGAACGGAAAATGTCCGTAGAATTGCTGAAGTTGCAAAACTTTTTGTCGAGAACGGTACAATCTGTATCTGTGCTTTTATTTCTCCTTTGGAAAAAGATCGGGAACAGGTTCGGGAGATCGTAGGTGAACAGGATTTTTATGAAATTCATGTCACCTGTCCTTTAAGTGTTTGCGAGGAAAGGGACGTGAAAGGATATTACAAGCTGGCCCGTGAGGGGAAAATAAAAAATTATACTGGAATATCTGCCCCATACGAAACACCCGAAAATCCTGATCTGGTGCTTAATACGGATAATGTTCCTCTCCCTGATTCTGCCAGAGAGCTTTTTGATTTTATTTGTGAAAAAACTTTCTGTTCATGCAAGGAATGTTCAGAGTAGGACCTGATAAAAAAAGGGGGCAGACCAGTTAACTCCTATACCAAAAAATGCATATTTGATGGTGCATATAAGCAGGTTGCAGGTGGCATTTCCGCCTTTACCGACCCGGTCTTTTATCTTTTTCTGGCCTTGGGGCTGATCGGACTTTATCTGCCTGATCCTGAGTTCTTCATAAGTTTGAAGCTGCTATTCGCCAAAGCTTTTATTGAAGAATTCTTATTCAGGTTTCTGTTGCAGGAGAGTCTGGACAGATTTTTCGGGTATAGGTTTTATCTCGGTCCGTTGAGTCTTGCTAATATACTGACATCACTCTGTTTTGCCGCTCTGCATATGTTCAGTCAGCCGCTGATATGGGCTTTGCTGACTTTTATTCCTTCACTTGTTTTCGGGTATTTATGGCAAAGGTACAGAAGCTTTTTGCCCTCTGTTTTTGTGCATTTTGCCTATAATGCAGTTTTATTTAACAAATTTATTTAATTATCAGACGGGATACTATATGTCTGTTGGCAGGATTGGCACTCTCTGAGAGAATAAATTGCCCACTTCGTAAAAAAAAAGTAATAGTTCCAAACCATAGCTTGAAGCCATTTTATTCTTGAAATTTTTAGTTACCCGTACTGGCGGCACAAACCGTTTGATCTGAGTCATTACATTGCAGGGAAATGTGAAGTGGCTCTCAGGTTCGCAGCCAGTATAACCATGGTCAAATTTTTATATATACGGGATTTTTAATCATGATTAAAAATAAACTCTGTTCATTCTTCACAGGTTCCGAGTTGGATTGCAACTGGAAAATGTTCCTCCTTTTCGCGGTTATTTCTTTTGTTCTGGCTTTTGGACTAAGGTGTATCGATCTTCCCAAGTGGAGCTCTCCCGCATGTTCTGTTGACGGTGAATATATTATGGGAACCCATGATGCATACTACTGGCTGGCCGGTGCCGAAGGTGTCGGTAGTGCTGTTAATAATCCCATGGCTAAAATGCTGCGCGGATTAAACAGCCTGACAGGAGAGCAGTACGGGAATATTGCATTCTGGCTGCCAGCTGTTTTTGCTGGTTTTACAGCTGTTGCTGCTTTTTTATGGGGAGTGCTTATTGCCGGGCCTTGGTGCGGGTTTGCGGGAGCTGTTTACGCGACCTCGATTCCGGCCTTTTTTTACCGAACCCGGCTTTCATATTATGACACCGATATAGTTACGCTACTGATACCTATCCTTATTTCTTTTCTCCTTGCGCTGTGGATAACCGGAGGAATCAGGAAAAGCTGGAATTTTAAGGCGGAAGTGCAGACTTTTTCTCCGGGGTTGTATGATTTTCTGTTGCCCTTTGCAGCCGGGATTTTAACTGTCTACGGAAAAGCATGGCACGGTGATATGATGTATCTTGGTGTAGTGCTGCTGCTTATGGCTACAGCTTTGGTGCTGGTATGCTCTCCTGCTAAAAACAGAATAACTCTGCTGCGTGGGCTGGTCGTTTATGCTCTGGCGGCATTTGCCGGCATTCCGGGCATAATTTTATCCATCTGTGCGGCTGTTTTTTTTGTGAAGATCGATAATAAACCGATCGCCAAGTATGAGCATTTTCTTATATATCTTGTGGTACTGGTTCTGATTATTTCTCTGACAGGTGAAAAAGCCTCTCTTTTTATGGTTATCTGGGGGAAAGTTCAGGCTTATTTAAAACCGGTTGCATCCGCTTCTGTAGGAGCAGGAGGACCAAAATATCCTGGTATAGCACAAAGTGTTATTGAGGCTCAGGATGTTAAGTTCGATGACCTTTTTTATAATATCATGGGCAGCAGTCTTCTGGGATGGGTCGGCTTTATTGCCTTTTTTGCTGTATTAATTTTTAGGCCGGTTATTGCACTGCTTATTCCATTTGCCCTTGTGACTGTTTCTTCCGTTGTAATGGGTGGAAGGTTCGGTATGTTCGGAGGGCTGCCTCTTGGTATCGGTCTTTTTTATGTCATTTTTTCAGGATGCAAAAAAGTTCTTTCCCAAAACGATTCCGCAAGGAAATTTCTTGCTCCGACTGTGTCAGTGCTGGTTGTGCTGGCATTGGCTAGTGTTAATTTCAGGAATTACATTGGTGTTCCCCCGACTCCGATTATGTTTAAAGAACATGCCCTTGGTCTTAAGAGAGCCGGAAAAGAGATAGCAAAGGACAGCACCGTCTGGACATGGTGGGACTGGGGATATGCGACCATGTACTATGCGGGAAGCAATGTTTTTGCCAATGGCGGAAATCATGCCGGACCTGTTCTGTTTCCTCTTGCATTCCCATTTGCAACGGATTCAATACCTCAGGCAAATCAGTTCATAAAATATTGCGCGCTTAGGGGTAATAATCCTGCCGGAGTCTGGGATAAAATGCCGGCGAAGAAAGTGAACGACCTGATCAGATCTTTTGCCGTTAACGATTACAATTTCAAGCCAAAGCATAAGCAGTATCTTGTGGTGACGTGGAAAGATACAAATCTGGCCTATTGGATTCTATATTATGGCTCATGGAGCGTTAAAACAGGTAATGGCATTCATCCTGTATCCAGAACTATTTCTTCTCAGTTTACAGTTAATTTTGATAATGGTGAGCTTGGCTTCAGCGGTTCCAAGGGTAAGGTCCTTCCGCTTTCAGGAATGAGAGTCATGGATAATAAATCCGTGATCATCAGGAATTATCCTTCAAACTCCGGCATTAATCTGCTGTTTAATAAAAGTATCGGTCAGGGATATCTGGTGGATGACTTTGTAGCAAACAGCATGATGACAAGACTTTTGACTGAAAACCCTGAATCTGAGGCGATTAAACCATATTTTAAATTGATTTATGAAGGTATGCCTTTCATCAGGATCTATGAGGTCCTGTGAGTTTAGAAAAAATGTGAGTAAAGCTATTGAGAACCTGACTTTGTAATTATTTATGAAGTCAGGTTTTTAGCTTTATGATATGATATAAAAAAATTGTATTGCTTCAATAAAGCTGCACTAATCAGAATTGCTTTATGCCTATATAAGGAGAAATAAGTTGAAAGAATATATACTTGATCATTTATGTGGCGATATCCCTTATCTCGTTTCAATAACGAGGAAAAAAATAAGAAATATAGCCGCCAGAAATTCTGAAAGCCTTGCTCTGTCTAAAACAGAGATTGGCGAATATGCCAAAAAAAATAGTATATTTGGAAATGCTGAGTATCAGATTTATGAAGAATTATCCGGGCACATTAAGATAAGCAGTGAAAAAAAAGCGTTATTTGTAAGTGTTGGTAAAAATGGATCTTCTAAAGTTATACAGACCATGATTGAAGATTTACTGCATAAAGATTTTAAAAGTAGAGATGAATATATTTGCTATAGGAATTTGTGGTATTCTAAAGTTGAAACTAAAATAAATTTTGCTTTAGAATTAGATAAAATAATAAATGATAATTCCTATTTTAAATTTACAATAGTAAGAAATCCATACCAGAGACTTGTTTCTGCATGGAAAAATAGAGTAAGAGATAAGTCCTGCCTTGTTCACAATATAGGTTACTACAGAGATTTTAGAACTTTTTCATTCCCAAAATTTGTGAACTACATTTATAAAAATAAATTTAATTATTCAAATCTTGATCAGCATTGGCGCCCGCAGCATATCTGCATATATTCACCGGTGATAGAATACGATTTTATCGGCCACCTTGAAAATTTTAATAATGATTTCAAATTTATCTTAGATAAAATAGGCGGCAGCAAAAATAGTTATGAAAAAGTAAACCAGCGGGTTAACTCAACAGACAAAAGTGATCTTAGAAGTTTTTATACAAAAGAACTTCAGGATAAAGTTTACGATATTTATCAGAAAGACTTTGAAATGTTCAACTATGGTTATGAAATTCCAGATTAGTTTGCTGCTAAGTGTGATTAATAGCTTCTTAATTTTACCATACTGCAGTTTTTTTTATGTAAATAAGCTGGGAGCTGGCTAGAAAATGTTTATAGTTAAAACCCCTGCTAAATATTTTTTATAAAATACGATAGATTGATTAGCTGCCAAACAGGAAAAGAGTTTTGAGGATCCGGGTTGTTATAAAAGTCCTCGACACGATCAAAATAATGATTTTCAATTTTGTTGCTGTCTCTTAGGATTTGGATTCTTTCTAAGGCCCATTTTTTTAAACAACCTTTCAACCAGCGAGTCTGTGGGGTTACAACTGATCTTTTAGGGGCGCAGGCAACGTCAGGTAAGTGGCGTTCTATTATTTTGCGTAAAGGTGATTTTCCGAGTCCAGAGGAAAATTTGTCTTCATGTTTTAAAGCCACCCCGCACGCCACTACCCGGTGATCAAGCAAAGGAAAACGAATTTCGCGTCCGGCACCCATGCTGGAGCGGTCATTAAAGCGGAGAACTCTAGGAATTTTTCTGTTAGTTATATCATTCAATTGAATCGTTCTGAGCTTATCTACAAATATATCCGGGTGGCAGTTTGATGATGTGCGAATATCAGTCATATCAACATGGCCTTGAAATCCTGAATTAAAGAAGGCAGAACCCTGTTTAATAATTTCTTCAACCGGTTTGTTCATCTGTGTGGCCATGTTCATTATACATTCTTTAGCATTCCCTTGTTCATGCATGTCCAGAAGGCCCATGACTTCGTGAGAGAGATACCCTGCTAAAGTTTCATCACCGCCCTGTCCTTCGAGGCTGACAATAAATCCCTGCCTTCGTTCAGCTATATTCATTTTATAATATGCAATAGCTGGTATTCCCCCAAAAGGTTCATCTTGAAGCCAACTTAGTTTTGCAGATAATTCAGGAGTTTCTTCAGGGTCGAATCTGACTTTTATATTTTCCACTCCCAAATCGCGGCAATATTTTTCTGTCAGGCAAGATTCATCTTCTTCACCTTCGAATGCCATGGTGAAAGAGATCACGGGAACTTTACCGTAAATTTCCTTCATCTTAAGAAGTAACGCTGTGCTATCAGTTCCTCCACTGTAATGAAGAGAGACGGGGACATCACTGCGCATACGTATTTGTATTGAGTTCTCAAACAACTCTTCATATGTTGATATTTGCGGTCTCTTATCAATCCATTTCAGGATATCATCTTGTATATCATAGAATTTGTTGTAGTTAAGGCCATTCTCGGAAACTTCAATGAAATGTCCGGGAGCAACCTGAAAAATATTTTCATAAAAAGTTTCACATTTTGAGGGATAGCTTGCGTACTTTAAATAATTATCTAATTTAGTTTTATCCATTTTTAAAGAAATGGATGAAGCAAATCCTTTAATCTCTGACGAAAAAATGAAAGATTTGTCGTCTGTAGTGTAGTACAAGGGCTTAATTCCCAGTCTATCACGGGCGACAATAAGACTTTGGGTTTCCTTATTAAAAGCGGCAAAAGCAAACATCCCATTAAGTTTGGGCAAGCATTTACTGCCTAATTTGGCAATTAATTCTACAAGAACTCTGGTATCACCTTCTTCTGCTAGGGAAGGATTTCCGAGCCATGAAGCAAGCTCTTTATAGTTATATATTTCTCCATTAAAGATGATAGCGATTTTGCCATCACGTGAGAGCATCGGCTGGGAGGCAAATTTTTGTTCGCCAATTATGGCAAGCCTGAAGTGTTTGAAATATAAATCGTTGAGACGTAATTCTCCTTGAGAATCAGGGCCTCTATGCTCTATGTTGTCACAGTTTGGAGGAGTTTGAGCCTTAGGTCCGTATATGCCGAATATCCCACACATTTTTTATCCTCATCAAGGCTTGATAATGCCGTCTTTAGAGAGTCTGTCGATTAATTTTTTTACCATGAATTCTTCAGTATTATGCATTGAATCCAGAGTTGCTCCGCCTATGTGCGGAGTAATTATCAGATTATCGTGTTTTATAGCGTAGGAGAGCAGGGGACTGTTTTTTGAACCATCGTGAATCTCCTCAGCCAGAACATCCAGTGCGGCTCCACCCAGTTTACCACTATTTAGGCCGTCGAGAAGAGCTTGTTCGTTGATTAAGGCTCCCCTTGATGTATTTATGATAACTGCACCATTGGCCATTTTTTTTACTTCTGTTTCGCCGATCATGCCTTTTGTACTGTCATCCAGATGTACATGCAGAGATATTATTGAACTTGAGGATAATATTTCCGAGAGACTTGAGCACCGTTCAACATATTCAGGCCATTCTTTGTCAGGGATAAATGGGTCATAAGCCTTTATCTTCATATCAAATGCTTTTGCAAATTCAGCTACTTTTGAACCTAAACGTCCAAGTCCTATAAGCCCTAAAGTCTGGCTGCAAAGATCTCTGCCGATAAAGAGGTCTCTGTTCCAGTTATTTTCGAGGACAGACTTATGCGCGAACGGAATATGCCTTAAAAGGGCTAAAATAAGCCCGATGGTGTGTTCACTTGTTGCGGTGATTGTCCTTAAAAAATCGGTCTCACCTCTGAGGTTCAGAATTGTTGTTCCGTTTTCTTCTGCAGCCCTGGTATCAACGTGGTCTATACCTGTTGTAGCTGTTACAAGATATTTCATTCTGCTTTCAGGGGTAAAAAAATCCTTACTTATATAACTGCGCAGACGCACTATAAGAATATCATATTGTGACGATGCTTTGAGAAGATCAGATCCACTGAGATTGATCTCATCAACCTGTGCAATCTGTTTCAGAGTCTCAAAGGCCTTACGGCTGTATCTATCCGGTTCCGCGTTAAGTATTTTTAGCATTATTGCCTGCTGGAGATTAAAAAGTCTGCAAAAGCAAGATCCATTTCATTATCAATATTAACACTTACTTCAAGTCCCATTACATAGGGTTTTATTTTGTCACCGAGGAAAGTGTCTTTTTTAAGAAGGTCTCTTTTGAATGTATAAATAAGCCCGTTGCGATGGAAGACTGCCGGTAGCTCCTGACGCCTTACATCAGCAATTTCCGGAGCAAATTTTTCCAGTAGACCATTTTTTAAAGTGTACATTCTTGCAGGATGATGATCGTCAACTTTGTATACACTGACGACTGAGTCACAGTCGTTTTTCCCGAGCATTTCTATCGATTCATCAATATGTCTGCCCGTGCGAAACGGTGTTGTCGGCTGGAGGATAACGCAGTAATCATATTGTATTGAATGGCGTTTTTCCATTATTTCTACGGCATTCTGGAGAACAGGAAGCATTGGTGTTTTATCCTGCGCCAGTTTGTCCGGTCGTCTGACAGTTTCACAACTGTTCTGAGCTGCAAGATTTAAAATTTTATCACTGTCAGAGCTCACAACAAAGTGGGTTAAATTTGACTCGCAGGCTCCTTTTATAGCCCACTCAAGCAGAGGTGTCCCACCGACTTTGCGGATATTTTTATCAGGGACTCCTTTTGAACCACCTCTTGCCGGTATTATTCCGAGAACATTCATCAGTATGTTAACCTTTTTTTGTTAGTGAGAGTTACCGTTGCCAGTGTTTCAGCGATCCTTTTGCCTGATTTCCCATCTCCGTAAATAAAAGACTGCTCATATCTGCCGTGATTAAACTGGCGTTTTATTGCCTCGGATATCTGTTGCTTGTCATAATTTACGTCAACGACATTCTTGCCACGTTGCCTTCCGTTCTGCCTTGTTCCTATATTCACTACAGGAACGCCAAGAAATGAAGACTCACGTATTCCCGCGCTGGAGTTGCCGACAAGGACTTTGGCGCAGGAGATAAGCTTAAGAAAGTCCATGGGGGCAAAGTTTTTAAAGTAATGTATGGGTGCAGTAGGAAATTGTTCTCTGTGAATACGAATAGCTTTTGACGTTCCATCCGTTCCGGCATCAACATTAGGCCAGAACCAGAATGTTGGAATATTCAGCTCTGTAATTGCTTCAAGAGTGCAGTTTACCTGCTCCTGTGCCAGACCATATTCAGTGGTTACAGGATGCTGCAATACTACCAGATAATCCTGATCTTCTGCTATCGGGACTCCTACACCGTTATATTTTTCCATAGGCGAAAAATCTAATTCAGTAGTTGGATGAATCTTGGCTGCAAGATCGATGGACGGGCATCCAGTGATAAAGATATTCTCAGGAATTTCTCCGAGCCGGATGATTCTTTCGTGGGCCAGACTGTTGGAAACGAGATGGATATCAGCCAGCTTTGTTATGGCATGCCGGACTTTTTCGTCTATCGATCCGGTAACCTCGCCTCCCTGAACATGTACGAGAGGAATGTTCATATAAGCTGCTGATATTGCAGTTGCAATTGTTTCAAAGCGATCTGCGATTGTTACCACCATATCAGGCTCAAGTCTTTCAAATACAGAAGGTAGCTCTATCAGACCAAGTCCTGTTGATTTGACAGAGGCTTTCAGAGTATCGCCTTCGATAATGGTCTGAACACGAGCGTCAATCTTGAACCCGTCAGACTCAATTGTGTCTTCAACTTTACCGTACCTATCGAGAATTGCAGAGGCTGATAGGACAATCTGCAGTTCAAGATCAGGATGTTCTTTAATAGCCTGAAGTGCGGTTTTTATTCTGGAGTAACTGGGGCGCGCAGTTATAACAACGCATACTTTACGGTGGGCTGACATAGCTTTTAATCCTCGAAAAAATCAGTTTGTAGCAATGTGTCTACTGCTATATCCTGCTTGATTACTTTGCCGCAAATAGAAGACAGTTTTTCAGGAGGAATCCCTGATCCCGGTTTTTTAAATTTTACTTTTTCAGGACTGAGAATTGTGCCTTTAGGCAGGTCTTCTGCCGCTACAATGCTTTTGGTAAAAAGCGAACGCATTGGAGCCATATTTTCAGCCATTTCCTCTTTTGAAACAGGGGATTTCATGACAGAAGAAATATATCTTACCCCTTCCACCATTTTTGCAAATTCATTTACAGTCAATGAGGATGAAACATCAGGCCCGAAACAGTCTTTACTGAAAACAATATGTGACTCTATTATGTCTGCACCAAGGGCCGCAGCTCCTACTCCTGCAAAGATGTCTGCTGTGTGGTCTGAAAAACCTGTAGGAATGTTATAGCGGGATTTCATTTCAGCAATGAGGTTGAGGCCGACTTTTTCCGGCGGACAGGGATACATGCTTGAACACTGAAAGAGAGCAACCTGAGCACCTTTTTTCTGGCATACATCTATCGCGCTAGAGATATCCTTATAGCCATGCATTCCAGTAGAGATAAGAACAGGTTTGCCAGTACTGGCCATGGCCTCAAGCATGGGAAAATTTGTAATTTCGCCGGAAGCAACTTTCCAGGCCGGGATATTTATTTCTTCCAATAAATTAAAAGCCTTTTCCGAAAATGGAGAACTTAAGAAGATAATATCAATGCTGTCCGCATACTCTTTGAGTTCTTTCCATTGCTCCGGGGTAAATTCCATTCTTTTCCAGTAGTCAAAGCGGGTTTTATCCTGACGGCTGAATTTAATTCTCCATGGCTCATCAGGAGTACTTTCTTCATTGGCGAAATGGGTCTGGAATTTTACAGCATCAGCTCCGGCTTTTTTAGCTGCATCAATATAACTGAAAGCATTGCCAAGACTTCCGTCGTGGGCTTGAGCCACTTCAGCAATTATGAAGACAGGCTGTCCGCTGCCTATTTTTTTGTCTGCGATATTTATTGTGTTCATTTCAGACCTTCGTGTTTGAGTTTTCCTGCTTCATATAATGTGATTTCCGCCTCTATCGCTTCAGCCATAGTGGGGCCGATTCCTTTTGCTTCAACCAGTTCCTGTATATGAGTCGCTTCAGGATGAGGATAACTGCTCTCATAGAGCGCTGCGAGAAATTCAATCTGATCGTCTGTGCTATAATGGATTTGACCAACTATAGACCAGACTTCTTCTGGAGAATCCGCGTGGAATACATTTTTGCAGATGTCAAAATATGGTCTTCCCAAAGTTATAACAGGGCAACCGCTTGTAAGAGCTTCAATACTTGGAGTTGTTCCTGTTACACTTATTACGGCTTCACTTCTTTCAATTAATTCCCTGTTTGAAAAGTCAGGGGCAAGGATAACTACATTGGGTAGGGAAGAAAGATGGTAATAGAAATCAGGTTTTCTATTACCGAAGCTTCTGGGGTGTTCTTTAACAGCCAGTGTATAACCATACTTGCCGTATATTGCTATCTGTTCAAGAAGATAGGATTGGTCTGCATATTTGGGTGCTTCTGAACACATGCTGGCTTCAGGAGTCATCTGTAGAAAATAAGTTATAATTTTTTCGTCTGGAAGTTGATTCGAAAAATATTTTTTAGATAGTAATCTATTTTTTTGTTTACAGACGGCAGGGATAATTGGTTCTTTTTTGAAGACAACTCTGGATAATTTTTTCAAAATGTCCATTGGAGTATACATAGAAAAGAATGAAGTCATTTTCATATGTACTTTGTCGTAGTTTGAAATAACCCTTTTTTCACTGTTTTGGTCAAGAACCTGCTTAGCCCATTGCAGTGATTCCTTTGAGAAAAGTTTATTTTTATAGATATAGTTTAACCTGAGACTTCTTTTCTGCCTGCCGGATGCAACCCTGAAGCGGATGTCCCCCCCTAATGAAAAAAATCCTCTTTCGAATGTCTGGGTAATTATTCCCTTAAAGGCCATTGCTGACAGTATAGCTGAATCCAGAAGGTCCGTGGTTTCGTAAAGAGCATATTTAACATTGTACTTGGCGACTACATGTTTGATCTTAAAATAATTGGCCACCAGAAGTTCAGGAACATGATCATTAAGAAAAGCGTGAGGCTTTATTACGTGGTACTGGGTTGTAAACCTGCTGTATAAAAAATAATTTTTATTAAACTCGTAGCAGTTGAAACCAAGCTCATCTTCAATTTCTTTAATGGTTTCAGTCAGGTCCTCTACCATTGCGTAGGCCGGGTCAGGATTGCGATAATCAATGTGCCTGATGAGAGTAATACCGCTGATATCCTTATATGCTTCAAGACCTTTTTCTGAATTTGAAAGGACAACAACATTAAATTTAAATTTGAGCGATTCTACTGTCTCAGTGAAAAAAGGAGTAAGCCTGTCTCTATGTATTACTAGAATTGTTTTTTTTGAAGAATCTAGCTGATGCTCTTTTATAATATCTTTATCATAATCGTATTTTATAAAGCTATTATCTTTATCTTTTGAGTTTAAAGGAACTTCATTTATTTTATTCGTCATTTTTTTTCTCTATATATATTTTTTTATCTTTTATTCTGTAAACAGTGTCGCATTTTTCAATTGTAGATAGTCTGTGAGCGATTATAATGAGCGTTTTATTCTTACCAATTTCAAAAAACTGCTCCATTATTTGTGACTCTGTTTCTTTGTCCAGAGAAGCTGTTGCTTCATCCATAACGTAAACTTCAGGATTGCCGTATAAAGCCCTTGCGATTCCTATCCTTTGTTTTTGCCCGCCGGATAGCTGTGTTCCATTTTCTCCAACCATTGTCTGGAGACCGTCTTTATGTTCAAGGTGGGATAAAATTTTAGATTTTTCTAAAGAATTATATATTTTTTCTTCATCGTAGGATCTTCCGAATGTTACATTCTCAGCTACAGTAGAATCAAAAAGATAGATTGACTGGGGAATGTAGCCTATCTTTTTTCTCCATGAGAGGAGATTGCTGTTACCCAGTTCAACACCATCGACCTTTACTTTGCCTGAGTACGAACTGTACATTCCGATTATTATATCGGCTAAAGTACTTTTGCCCGAACCGCTTTCCCCGATCAGAGCTATTTTTTCACCTTTTTTAATATTTAATGTGATATTATCAAGAACAGTATTTGTATTGTATTTGAATGAAAGGTTCTCGATTGATATTTCATTGTTAAAATCTATAGGCTCATTTCCAAGTTTTTGCGTTTCTATATTGTAGTCTTCATATATAAGATCAAGTGTTTTTGAATAAAACTGCATAATATTGTAGCTGTTCAATATTCTGTTTGCAGAAGGAAGAAGTCTGTACATCGCAAGAGCAAAAAGAGATATAACCGGGATGATCCGGCTTATCTGACCTCCCTGAACAAGAGTCAGCAGTAATGCTCCTATCAATAGACTGAAACCTATTCCTTCAAGTGAAAGCCTTGGTACTGTGGAATAGGTGTTGTTCATCACCACAGAGCGGGTATAACCTTTGCCGGATTCCTGTAGGCTGGCGACAGCTTTTTTTTCACCGGAAAGGAGTTTGATAAATTTCAGATTGTTAAGTGTTTCACTGATAGCTCTGTAATATTTTTCCTGAAAAGAATTTCTTTTGTTCCCTTCTTTTTTAATAAGTACTGAAACTGTTTTGAGCAGGGTTACAACCATAATGCCCATAAAAAGTGTAAGAGCTATTGTTACTTTGTAATCAACATATAGAAGAGCACAATATAAAAAAGTTGAAACAAAAAGCTCTGATATTAGAAGCAGGAATGCATAAAAATATTTTGCAGCAAAATCCATTTCAGTAATAAGCTTTTTGGAAAGATCAGAGCTGTTTCTTGTGGTCATATCCTGATATTTGATATTGACATAATTTGTGAACAGTCTTGTCCCTAAAGAAAGGTACATCCCCTGAGAGAATTTATGTATAAGATAAAAATATAAAAGGTTTATAAAACCTCTGGATATATAGAAAATAATCAGTAGGTATCCAAAAACAATGATGAATTTTTCCGGGGAATTGAATCCCAGCAACTGGTAAACATAGTTATAATATTTATTTGCAGTTGCCAGTGAAAAATCATTCGCCAGAGAGATGAAAGGGAGAATAGCAGATATCCCCACTGTCTCAATGGCTGAGATCAGTACTGACAAAGCAACAAGCAGAACTATAGTTCTTTTTTCTTTCCTGGTTGTGAGTGCGCGGATTTTTTCCAGCATAAACGGTCCGGTACTTAGATGTACTTCTCTATCCTATTCGTAGTTATAATCATTCATGTACCAGTCGACGGTGATTTTAAGACCTTCCTGCAGTGGCACTTCCGGTTCGTAGCCGAGAATTTTACGGGATTTGTCTATATTTGACAGGCGATCTTTAACTGCATCCCAGTTGCGGCGTTCCTTGAATATTATTTCAGATGATGATCCGGTATATTTCAGGATCATTTCAGCCAGATCTATGATTCTGGTTGCTTTACCTGTCCCGCCGTTAAAAATGTCACCGTCAGCAACATTTGAGAGAGCCGCAAGTGTGAGCAGCTGTGCTGTATTTCCCACAAAAGTAAAATCTCTGGTTTCGGTTCCGTCCCCAGTTATGAACAGAGGTTCACCCTTCATGGCCCGGACGATGAAATTCGGGATGACATTGCGGTATTGTCCGTGAGGCTCGTATGGTCCGTAAGTGTTGAAGACCCGTATTGAGACTGTGGGAACAGCATACATGGAGGCGTAATATTTTACATATAGCTCAGCAGTATACTTGTTAATGGCATAAGGAGTCTCATGCGGATAGATATAGTCGTCCTCACGCATAATGGCGGAATTTCCGTATACGCAGGATGAAGATGTGTAGACAAACTTTTTAAGGTTTTTATTTTTTTTGCATATTTCAAGAAGGTTCATGGTGCCGATGATATTAGCCTGAACATCCTTGAAAGGGTGGTCAACTGAGTTCTGGTTGGCAAAATGTGCTGCAAGGTGAAAGACATAATGCGGAGCAAATTTTTCCATAGTATCCCGAAACGATTCAATATCTCCGATATCCGAATTATGAAATATTATGCGGTCGTCTTCAGGGAGGTAGTTTTCATATCCTGAGGAGAGGTTGTCCAGAACAAGGATGGAGTCCACACCCAGCCCCAGAAGCCTTTCTATAAGATTTAGACCTATCGCACCTGCGCCGCCGGTAATCAATATTTTAGAGTTCTGCATCAATTAATGCCTCATATATTTGGTGATAGCTGTTGTTCATGTTGTAAGCTGCTGTTTTCTCAACCGTAGGATAAGCGAATTCACCAGCTTCAATCCTGCGCAGCAATTTTCTTATTCCCTCTGCACTGCCACTGTCAGCCGCAAGGGGCTCCGGCGAAAGTGATGCCAGAATATCCATTGTTGTCGAACTAGATGGAGTCAGTGCGGCTATCGGCTTGCAGGCTCCTATGTAGTCTGCAAGTTTGGATGGGAAAAAAGGTGAATTTTTTAGCGGAGCATCAACAACCAGCAGAATATCCGCTCTGCTTAGCACAGCAATGCTCTCAGCAAAAGGAATCGGGTCCAGAAATTTGAAAACTCCGGGAGTTTGCCTTTCCGCGGCTTCTCTTTCGTTTTCTTTGATACGCCCGTAAAAATGAAATTCAATGTTTTGCGGTTTTTCAGCCTTTACCGCTTCAATCAGGGGCAGAATGGTCCGCAATCCATATATATGTCCGGTATGGGCAATAATTGTTTTTTCAGCGGGCTTATCCGGTTCAGGGTACATTTCCGGGTCAAAAACATGCGGAAGAACTCGTATCTTGGAGCTTTTCAGATTGAAACCATTTATGAACAAATCTCTGGTTTTTTGAGATGTTACAGTAATGCAGGAAACGTGATCGAGTACTTTTCTCTCAAGATGTTCATTCGCCTTACGCTGTAAGGAAGTCCTGTATGAAATATATGGATTAAGTGTCCACGGGTCCGAAAAATGTGCTGTCCAGCTGATGTCAGGAAAAATTTTAACAATATCCAGCCCGACCAGATGGTTCACAAGCGGCGTGGAGTGGGTGTAAATTCTGGTTATGCCATGATCAACAACGATCTGTTCCGCCAGTTTAAGTGCCGGAATTTTCCACCATAGTTTACGGTCGGTTAGCTGCAAAGGCGCACAGAGGTAGTGCCTTGCTTTTTCAAAAAAAACTCTTTCAACCCTGTGTACAATCAGGTTTTCATGAGTCCGCTCAAGTGAATGGTCCATGAATTCAAAGTCAGCAGAACTGTTTGAAGTAAGAACATGAACCTTGTGTCCGCCTTTAGCCAGTGACAGAGCTCTGCGCTGAACCTGAATTGATTCCGGGGAAAGGATGGGCGGAAAGTCATAGGCAATAAACAGAATTGATTTTTTACTCATAACGCCCCGTCTCAGCCAGCTTGCGTTGGATGTCCGCAAAAAGTTTTTCGGTGATTACCGGATTCCAGTGGGAATCTGCGTAAGCAGCTCCAGCCTGTCCATTTTTTCGGCGATTAGCTTCATCCATATAAAAATCAATTCCGTCACCAAAACCTTCCGGGCTGTCATCAACCATTTTGGCCCAGCCTTCCTGATATTCAGGCACGGGATTTCCACGTTTGTAGTTGGCCAGAACAGGAAGCCCGGTGAGGGTGGCCTCAAGAACAGTTTTAGGTATTTCGCCGTATTGGGAGTGGGATACGAGGATGTCGTATTCTTTCATTGAACGGCAGACATCATCATTGGGAATCGGGCCTTTGAAATCTATCAGCTCTTCAAGATGGAGATTTTCAGCCAGAGCCATCATTTCATTTTTCATGGAACCGTCTCCCATGATTGTGAGATGGGCTTTGCGGCCGGGAAGAGCCTTAATTATATTTTCGGGATTTTTTCCGGGTATTATCCTGCCGACATAAAGCATCCGCAGTAATTCAGGAGAACTATAGCTGCTCTTTTTAGAAATGTGTTCCGGATTAATTACATTGTAAGTCCGTCTGACATTTTTAATTTCAAGCCGTTTTGTATAGTCTTCGATGCTTCCGTAAACAGCACCGACAAGGTCTGCGTTTCTGAGAGTATATTTTTCGAGAGCTTTGGACAGGGTGTAATAGATACGTGTTTTCATATCTATTTCACGGTTTGCCCTTGTTTCGTCAGGCTGAGTATGCAGGGATACAAAAAGTGGGATTCCGAGATGTTTTTTTATCTCTACTGCCAGCATTCCATTAAGAAAATTACCATAGCAGCGTAAAAGGTCCGGCTTTATGGTTTCAGCAATTCTGATTCCATCTTCAGCCCATCCTTTTAGCAGGAATGGTCTCCACATTGTTCTGGCCACAAGTGGGATTCCTGAAGGAAGATTGTGCAGAAAAAGTTCCGCATCGCCGACAGTTCGTTGCAGCATCTTGGGATCAGGACGATCTTCGTTGGTCATCAGTATATGGACTTCATCAAAGACATTACCGGGATTATAATAACGATCTATGATCGAACCTTTGGCTATAATCTGTGAAAGCCTGTCTGTAATGATATTTAAGAGTACTTTTGACAAACGGATATGTTCTTCCTGTTAAAAGCTTTAAAAGATTTTTCTAACCGCCCCGCAGCAGACTGGCTGATACGGGGCGGTTAAAAATTATGCTTTTTTAATAACTCCGGCGATCATTTCCTGAGTAGCCTTTTCAATATATGGATACATAGGCAGAGCAAATATGCGCTCGGCAGCGTTTTCGCTTATGGGCATATCTCCTGTCTTATAGCCGAGGTCCTTGAATGCGGTCTGCAGGTGCATGGGGATCGGGTAGTAGATCGGGGAGGGAACACCAGCTTCTTTGAGAGCGTCCTGAATACGGGTGCGGTGGGCGCTGTCAGTTGCCAGTGGGCAGTACTGAGCCCATACTGAACGGTATCCTTCGGGAGTGGTCGGAACAGTAAGTCCTTCGATATCACCCATCAGTTCATTATAGCGTCCGGCAACTTCATCACGCAGTTCGGCTTCTTTGGGGAAAATATCGAACTTTGCAAGAAGGATGGCTGCCTGCAGAGAATCAATTCTTCCGTTTATGCCAAGGGCAATGTTGTCGTATTTGTCAGGTCCCTGTCCGTGGACTCTGTGGGAACGCAGTCTTTCCAGCAGCTCGTCACTGTCTGTAAAGCACATTCCGCCGTCGCCGTAACAACCGAGAGGCTTTGCCGGGAAAAATGAGGTGCAGCCGATTTTACCAAGGGCACCGGCTTTTTTGTCCTTATACACTCCGCCAAAACCCTGAGCAGCATCTTCAACAAGGAAAAGGCCGTGTTTTTCTGCCACAGCGTTGATTGCATCAAAGTCGGCGGGCAGACCGAAGATGTCTACGGAAATAATACCCTTGGGGGTAAGTCCTTCAACTTTGGGAAGAACATGGCTGCCTTCGCCTTTCATGGTCTTGATGGCTTCATCTAGTTTTTCTGGGTCGATATTGAAAGTTACGGGGTCAATATCAACAAAAACCGGAGTGGCACCAAGCAGAGCGATGGCTTCTGCTGTTGCAAAGAAGGTAAAAGGTGTTGTGAAAACAGCATCACCGGGTTTTACGTCCAGTGCCATAAGAGCAAGTATCAATGCATCAGTTCCGGAAGAACATCCGAGAGCATGCTTAACGCCGCAGTAATCGGCAAGGCGTTTTTCGAGCTCGGTGATTTCCGGTCCCATAACATAGGCTCCGTGCTCAAGGACCGCATCCATATTAGCGCGGACCTGTTTTTCGATTAATGAGAATTGTTTCTTTAGGTCAATAAAAGGAATATTCATGGGGCTAGCCCTCCTGTTAGGCATTTATTGTCAGACGATTTTCCAATGTGGCCGTCTTAAATAAATGTCTTTTGTGTTTTCAAACTCTGCTGTGTCCAGGGTCATCAGTCTGATCTTACGTTTGATGGCCTTTTCCGCTTTGGCCTGCAGATCGGCGATACGTTCGGAATCAGTCTCATTCGCAATAATCAGAACATCAATTATTCCGGAATCCATTCCCCGCGCATAATCGTCAAGAATATATACTGAATCGACCTTTCCCATGGTTGAAAGAATATATTCAAGAATCCGGTCGATACCTACGTATTTGCGGACGATGGAACTTATTTCCGGGAAAAAAGGGTGGGATGAATTGGCATTATAGAATATATACCTTCCCTCTTTTTTTTTGTTCAGATATCCGGCTTCGCTAAGCCCGTCTAATTCCTCCTTCATCGCATTGGGAGAAACATCAAACTCGGCTGCAAGCTCCCTCAGATATGAGGAAACATCCGGATTTAGAAAAAGCTTAAGCAGAAGCTTTATTCTTGTTTTAGACGTAAAAAGTTCTTTAAGCATGATCTAGTTTGTTAAGTTATTCTGTACGAACTGTCAACTCAAGACGCTGTTAAAAATCGCTCAAGCCAAGCAGGCACAAGGGATATCATCCCTCTTCATCAAACTCTGGAACGATCTTATGCATAACCGCCCGAACTTTTTCGCCATCCAGTTTTTCCGCTGCATCTGAAAGTTTTGAAAGCATCCCTTCAAGTTCTCTGGCGTATGCTTTCTGGTCGAAGTTGAATGCTTTTAAAACCATTATTTTTTCATGTTCAGTGCGGACAATCCCTTCACCTTCGGTGATAAGTTCTTCATAGAGCTTTTCTCCGGCTCTTAGTCCTGTGAAAATGATTTTAATATCTGTTTCCGGTTCTTTGCCTGAAAGCCGGATAAGATCGTGGGCCATCTCAGCAATTTTAACAGGTTTGCCCATTTCCAGAATGAATATTTCTCCGCCCTCGGCCATTACTCCGGCCTGTAGTATCAACTGGGCTGCTTCTGAAATGGACATAAAATATCTGGTCACATCAGGATGGGTCACTGTAACCGGTCCGCCCAGCTCTATCTGCCGTCTGAACAGCGGGATTACCGAGCCGGATGATCCGATCACGTTTCCGAATCTTACGGCCATGAATGTTGTTTTCGACTCCTTAAACATGCGCATCAGCAGTTCAGTTATCCTCTTGGACGCGCCCATTATGTTTGTGGGGCGAACTGCTTTATCCGTAGAAACAGTGACAAAACGGTCTACGCCGTGTCTGTCGGCCATCTCCATAATATTTCTGGTGCCGCAGATGTTGTTGGCAACAGCCTGCCACGGATTTCTTTCCAGCATTGGAACATGCTTGTAGGCCGCGGCATGGAACACAGTCTGCGGTTTATGCGTTCCAAAAACCTTATCCATCAGCTCACGGTCCTGAACCCCGCCGAGAACAGTTACATATTCACGAAATTTAAACTCATGATGGAGTTCCATCTGAATGGCATAAAGGTTGGCTTCACTTGCATCAACAAGGATAATTCTTGCCGGATTAAAGCGGATAACCTGCCTTACGAGTTCAGAACCAATGGAACCACCGCAGCCGGTGATCAGTATTGTCTTTCCAGAAATATATCTGCTTATTCTTGTACTATCGAGTTGAACGGGAGAACGGCCCAGAAGGTCCTGATAGCTTACATCACGCAGGGCCTTGATTCCGACCTTACCGTCAATAATTTCTTCCATTCCGGGCAGGATTTTATACGGCAGTCCGGTTTTTTTGCAGGCTTCGATGATCTCGCGCATCTGCTCCCCGCTGGCCTCGGTCACTGCGATAAGGATTTCTTTGACCGATTTACGGTTTATCGCTTCGGGTAAGTCTGTGAGCGAACCAAGGACCGGGATTCCGTGTATTGTGCGTCCTTTTTTGGAGCCGTCATCATCAATAAAACCTACAGGAATATATTTACGATGGTTTGTACTTATGATTTCTCTGACAACTTTTTCTCCGGCTCTTCCGGCTCCGATGATAATGACATTTGTCCCTTCACCATTGGAAGTCCCTTTTTTATTAAGCTGTATTCCATCATGATAGGCATAAAATGATCTTATGGTGACTCTTAAACCACCTACCATGAAAACTGTAATCAGCCAGTCGATGATGAATATACCGCGCGAGAATCCGCTGAATCCGAACTTGTAAAGTACCAGCGTGATTAGGATAACCGACTGTAAAAATGTTGCTTCCAGTATGTGCCAGAGGTCACGCAATCCGGTGTATCTCCACATTCCGCGATAAAGCCCCATCACTAAAAACACAGCGAATTTTATAAATAGAACGTACTTGAGCAGGTTTAAACACTGGGTGGTAGCATATAAGGGCGGCTGAAAATCAAATCGGAACAAATATGCCGCAAAAAATGACAGTGCAAAAATTATCAGGTCCAGAACAACCATGAGATAAAATTTTGCATTACGTAGACTGTTTAACATTCTTTATTTCCTGCAATTCAAAATAGTGGAGACCACAAGCTCAAGCTCATCTGCGGTCATTGCTGTCCCGCATGGCAGGCATAAACCGTGTTCAAAAAGGTCCTCCCCGACCTTTCCACCAAAAGTCTGACAATTTTTGAATACCGGTTGGCGATGCATTGGATTCCAGACCGGACGTGATTCAATATTTTCTTTTTCAAGAGCCAGCCTTATCTCTTCAGGAGTTGCCCCAAAAAGACTGCTGTCTATCAGCATTACTGTGAGCCAGCGGTTGCTTTTGCCAAAGTCAGGATCGGGCATAAAGCTCAAACCTTTGTGGGAAGCCAGCCTCTGCTCATAAAAATCAAAAATCTCACGTTTACGGCGGACACGCTCTTCAAGCACCTCAAGCTGGCCGCGCCCGATTGCCGCGACGACATTGCTCATACGGTAGTTGTAACCGATTTCATTGTGCTCATAATACGGTTTAGGCTCACGCGCCTGCTGGGAGAGCCAGCGGGCTTTTTCTATTGTTTCTTCATCGTCAGAGGCGAGCATTCCGCCACCTGATGAGGTGATAATTTTATTTCCATTGAAGGAATAAACTGCGGCAAATGCTCCTTTGCCAGCGAATTTACCCTTGTACATGGAGCCTACTGATTCTGCCGCATCAATTACAAGCGGTATGGAGTAAGGTTTCAGTACTTCCAGAATGCGGTCATAGTCAGCGCATTGCCCGTAAAGATCGGTCGGTACTACCGCTTTCGGTGTGCGGCCTTCGGCTATGCAGGATTTTATGGCTTTATCCAGCAGTTCGGGGTCCATGTTCCATGTCTCATAGTCTGAGTCCACAAAGACAGGTTCAGCTCCAAGAAAAGTTACCGGGCTGACGCTGCCGATAAAAGTCAGGTCTGATGCGATGACAACATCTCCGGAGCTAACCCCCAGAATGCGCAGAGCCAGATGCATGGCGGCTGTTCCACTTGTCAGTGCCGCGCAATGTTTGAATCCTGAAATTTCTGAAAAGTCCTTTTCAAAGCCGTTAACCTGCGGTCCTAGAGGGGCAATGAAGTTGCTTTCAAAAGCTTCGGCAATATATTTTTGTTCGCTGCCACCCATGTGGGGCGGGGAGAGGTATATTCTTTTGGAACGATCGGTAGACACTGAAAAACTCCTGTATTGTTTTATCCAAACTGTCAGATCTGCTGGCAGGTATTTTAATTATCCATGATGTTTTTTAATATGCTCAGCGTGTTTTTTACTTTAATTATTATTGAAATAATTAACAGTTTTTCTTTTTGATGCTTCCCTGTAAACCAAATCGGGCTTCTTTAGCGAGAAATTTTTTAAAAAAATGATCCGAAAGCATTAATCTTTGCCCTCACAATCATTTAACTAGCTGATATATTGCAATATGTTCAAAACTAAGCAGTCTGATTAATTTTTATCCCTACTGCCCATGAATTCTTTTGCAGTAGCTTCACCCGGCTGGCTGATACCATCTCGTTTGAAAACACGGGCAACGGTCATAAAAAGTATTTTTATGTCGAGCAGAAGGCTGTGGTTGTCAACATACCAGACGTCCAGCTTAAATTTTTCTTCCCATGAAATTGCGTTACGCCCGTTAACTTGCGCCCATCCGGTTATGCCCGGACGGATTTCGTGCCTGCGGGCCTGTTCCGGGCTGTACCTTTCAAGATACTGCATCAGCAGGGGGCGCGGGCCGACAAGAGACATATCCCCGAAAATAACATTTACAAGTTCCGGCAACTCATCAAGAGAGGTGGATCGCAATATTTTTCCCAGTCGGGTCAGTCTCTCGCTGTCCGGCTTCAGTTTGCCGCTTTCATCACGGGCATCACTCATAGTTTTGAATTTAATAATATTAAACGGTTTGCCACCGAGTCCCGGACGGCGTTGCCGGAAGATTACACAACCTCCCATATTACGGTGCAGCAGCCAGCCAATAAGCAGCATTAGCGGTAAAAGCAGCAAGAAAGCCGGAATACTTATAATGAGATCAAACGCTCTTTTAATCATAGGTTCATGGCATCCATTATGGTCTTATTGACCTTTGTTACGTCATACTTTTTTTCAGCAAGAGCGCGGCTTTGCCGGCCCATTGTTTCAACAAGGTTTTTGTTTTCGATAAATTTTTTCATGGCTTCAGCAAGGGAATCAATATCGCGGGCAGGCACCAGAAATCCGTTCAGCCCCTCAACAACTGTTTCGCGGCATCCCGGTACATCTGTTGTGATCACCGCTCTGCCCATTGACATGGCTTCAAGAACCGAGCGTGGAGTTCCCTCACGGTAGGAGGGAAGAACATATACGCAGGCTGAGGCTATTTCAGGGCGGACATCCTGAACTTCTCCGGGACATTCCAGACCGGAAGTCTTCCATGAATTTATTTTTTCCTCGGGGATACTGTCAGGGCCTTTATCATGCGGTCCCACAAGTCTGAATCTTATTTCAGGAAATTTACGCTTTAGTTTTATTGCTGCCTGCGCATATTCGCAGACTCCTTTTTCTTTCAACAGTCTTGAAAGGCAGAGAAAAACAGTTTTCCCGGCTGGTTGTGCAGTTAATTCAAAGTGTTTCAGGTCAATGCCCGAACCGTTGGTAACTACAGCTTTTTTGTTGCCTGAGATGATGCCGAGGTCTGTGAATAGTTTTTTGTCATCAGGATTTTGAAACATGACAGCTTTATTCAGGCCAAGCGAGAGTTTGTAAAGAGACTTAACCAGCCTGAAAAGCAGCCCTCTGAGTCCCGAGGTCTGCCCGAACGCGTAACCCAGACCCGTAATCATAGAATAAATTTCTCTGTGTCCGGCCAGTGCGGCGGCAATAGACCCGTATATAACGGGCTTGATGGTATAGCAGAGGATTTTATCGGGCTTTATTCTACGTACGGTTTTCCAGATATCTATGAGCGTGCGCAGATCGTCGGCGGGGTTCATGCCGGTTCTGTTGATGTGTACAGGCGTATAAGAAATACCTGAATTTTCGAGCTTTGCAGCTGTACCAGCATCATCCGCTGGAGCTGCTGCAAATACCTCATGCCCCTCCTTGATAAAAGCTTTCAGGAGAGGGCCGCGAAAATTAATCAGTGAAGGACCGTAGCCGCCTATAATCAGTATTTTCATATAAATATATTCAGCAGAACCGCAGCTTGAATTTGATATTTGTTAAAGCTGTACAAAATTTAAAAGATGCAGATGTCAGCACGGCGCAGAATATCCCTCTACATCCAGTATCTCAGCCATGACTGAAATACCAGTATGTTCCATATCTTATACTGGGCATCGGTTTTTCCGGATAAATGATCTGCCCACATTTTTCTTATCGGTTCAGGATGCAGGTAACCCTCGTTCATCATTCTTACCGGATTAAGCAGATCTTCCACCCAGTCCCGGAGTGGTCCTCTAAGCCAGCTGTCGATCGGAATTCCGAATCCCATTTTAGGCCTTTCGATCAGACGCTGCGGTACATATTTATACAATATATCGCGTAAAATCTTTTTGCCTCTTCCATGCTGTATTTTTAAGGACATCGGCAAACGCTGGGAAAATTCAACAATTTCATGATCAAGAAACGGAGCACGGGTTTCAAGGCTCACAGCCATGGCGGCCCGGTCGACTTTTGTCATGATATCATCCGGCAGATAGGTTGCCGCATCCATGAACTGCATCCACTCGGTCAGACATGATGTTTCCGGCTGATTTACTGGAGACTGATATGGACCGGGGTGTTCCCAGCCGTTGATAACCAGTTTTTCAGGATCAAACCAGTTGGATGTAAGTTTCAGGTAGTAGTCTCTGGCAGACGCAGCTGTCATAACATCTGCAAGTTTATGAAGTTTTTGTCCGGGAAGCCTCATTTTAAGTTTACGCGGAAGGACAGGATCAATTATTTCAAAAAAAGCGTTCCACTCGTTTGCAGGGACTTTTTGCAGGCTTTCTGCTGTAAATTTGCGGATGCCCGGAGGGACGGATGCTAACTTATCCCATAAACCACATCCCTTGAAATGGCGGTTGTATCCTGCAAACAGCTCATCGCCGCCATCGCCGGAGAGGGCTACAGTGACGTGCTTTCTAGTCATCATCGAAACCAGATGGGTCGGAACCTGAGAGGCATCGGAAAATGGCTGGTCCCAGATTTTCGGAATTTTAGGGATTACGTCCAGAGCATCAGCCGGAGTCACATAAAGTTCGGTGTGTTCTGTGCCGATATATGCGGCCACTTTCGCGGCTTCTTCCGCTTCATTGTATGCTTTATCGTCAAATCCGATAGTGAAGGTTTTAACCGGAGCCAGAGCGCATTGCTGCATAAGGGCCACAATAAGTGACGAGTCCACTCCTCCTGAGAGAAAAGCACCGAGAGGCACGTCTGAAACCATTTCTCTTTCTATTACTTTGAGAAGAAGGTCTTCAAGGGTGTCTGTAATCTCGCCGCTGGAAGCTGTGAAGGAAAGATCGACTCCTTTTTGGGCGCAATCCTTGAGTGACCAGTAGCTGAAAGGTCCGCTCACCGTCCCGTCATAATCTACCCGTATCCATGTTCCGGGCATAAGGGAGGAAACCTTATTATAAATTGTTCCGGGGGAGGGAACATAATGATAGCGCAGGTATGAGCAGAGGGCGTCCCTGTTTATTTCCGGCTTGAAGCTCTCCAGCTGTCTGATCGCCTTAAGCTCCGAGGCAAAATAAAAAGTGTCTCCCTGTCTGCCGTAGAAAAGCGGTTTCTCACCCATTCGATCGCGGACAAGGAAAAGCTGCCTTTCCCTGCGGTCCCACAGGGCAATGGCAAACATGCCTGAAAACCTTTCAAGGCTTTTTTCAAGCCCCCACTGTTCAATTGCTTCCAGCAGCACCTCGGTATCTGAATGACCACGCCAGCCGTTGAAGCCTGCGGTTGTTTCCAGTTCCGAGCGCAGTTCGGCATAATTATATATCTCGCCGTTAAAGACGGTTACATATCGCCCGCTGCGGCTGTGCATAGGCTGAATGCCTTCTTCCGTCAGGTCGATGATTGCGAGCCTGCGGTGGTCAAAGGCTATTCCGATTTCCTGATCGACCCACTGGGCATCTGCATCAGGACCGCGACTTTGCTGGGATTTACCCATAAGCCCGGCACGCCTGCTTAATTCTTCACTGTCCAGAGAACGGGTGAGATCAATGAAACCGGAAATTCCGCACATTTATCAGCATCCTCTATGGCTTTCAGCAAACTTTAGTCGGCCTTTTCCGAGCAGATCATGCAGGTGTATCATGCCTACAACATATCCGCCGTCATCAATAACCGGGAGAACTGTGATCTGCTTTTCTTCCATTATATCCAGAGCCAGAGCCGCAGACATATCTGAAGAAGCCCGCATGGGCTTTGTTATCATGAATTCAGATGCCGGAGATTGCGGGTTGAAAACACCTTTGCAGACGATGCGCCTGATATCGCCGTCTGTAATTACTCCACTCAATCTTTTCTGGTCGTCAACCAGAGCCACAAGGCCTAGCCCTCCGTCATTGAGGACGGCCAGTGCTTCCGCCAGAGTTGATCCGTCCTTGGCGAATGGGATGTTATCAATGTGCATCATTTCGCTGACACATTTGGTGAGACGTTTTCCAAGTGCTCCGCCGGGATGGAATTTTTTAAAATCCTTACTGTCAAAATGCTTATAATCCATGAGGCAGACCGCAAGGGCATCGCCTGTTGCCAGAGCTGCGGTGGTGCTTGAGGTTGGTGCCAGACCGTAAGAGCATGCTTCACAGGGAACTTTAACCTGCACCACGATGTCTGAAAGACTGCCCATGGTGGAATCCCTGTTTGAGGTGAGTGAAATAATTTTTGTTCCGAAAGATTTAATAGCAGGCAGGACTGCATTTAGCTCATCGGTTTCACCGCTGTTGGAAATTGCGATGACGGCATCTTCTTTGCGAACCATGCCGAGGTCCCCGTGAGCTCCTTCCACCGGGTGCAGAAAAAATGATGGAGTCCCTGTGCTTGAAAGAGTTGCGGCAATTTTGCGGCCGACAAGTCCGGATTTACCGAGTCCGGTAATAATTACTCTGCCTGTGCAGGCTGCAAGTGTCGCAACGGCGTTTGCAAAATCTTCCCCGAGGCTTTCCCTGACCGAGGCAAGCCCTTTTTCTTCAATGCTGAGAACTTCCTTACCGCGGGCAATAAAACTATCAAGTTGTGTGTCTGTCATATTTTTAAATATTTTAATATCTTCTGCTTACAGAATAAGTTTTAAGTTTTGAAAAGAATAAGCTGTTTTAGACATTTTGTATTTTTTAAAATGAATCATTACATTCGCTCTTAAGTGATGGTGCCGAGATTATTGAGCAACCTGATTTTATCACCTGTATATACAATGTAAGGATAAACAGCAGCAAAAATAATTTAGCAATGGATACTACTCGCTTTATGAAATTGTCCACCTTGCCATAGAGGATAGTTTTCGGCCCGGCCTACGGGTGGTGTTTGAGTGAACTTCCGGCTTGAAATATCCTGATACCGGTATTAGTCATTTTTGCCGAGTATGTTTATAAATATTTAACTGATAAAAATAAAATGATCCTTACCAATATATTGAATCTTGCAAAGATGATCTGTTCCGAAGTCCTGAGTGAAGGCAGTATTGCTGTTGATGCCACGGCAGGCAATGGCTATGACGCTTTATACCTTTGCAATGCCGTTGGCGCTGGCGGGCATGTCTATGCTTTTGACGTGCAGGAGCAGGCTCTTGCCGCTACTGCCGAGCGTCTTGAAAATGAAGCTGAGTTTGCGAATTACACCCTTGTCCACGACGGGCATCAGAATATGTCCAGCCATATAAGGCCGGAACATAAAGGGCACATCTCCGTAGTCATGTTCAATCTCGGTTTTCTGCCCGGAAGTGACAAGAGCATAGTTACCAGAGCAGAAACAACCATCCCTGCGGTTAAAACGTCTTTGGAGCTGCTGGCTTGCGGGGGAATCACCGCTGTTGCCGTTTATACCGGGCAGGATGGCGGCAAAGAGGAAGAAAAAGAAATCCGTTCATTTTGTGCCGGGCTTGATTATCATAAATTTAAAGTTCTTGAAGCTGAAATAATCAACAAGCCGGGATTCCCGATTAAATTATTCTGCATGGAGAAAGTATAAGCTTTCCTTTGCAATGAAGTCGTTATCCATCCCTGTTTTCAGACTGGCAGGCTGTTTCAAAATATCCCTTGTTGAGGTTGGCTCTCTAAAGAGCAATGGCTGGTAGGTGTGATTTTATTAGCCTGAAGTCATTTCGATCAGGCTCCAGCGGTATAAATTGTCAGATTTTTAATTTAAAGTTTCTTATGGCTTAAGTTGTGTGGAGCTTAGAAGTACTGCTCAAGCTTTTCAAGAGCCAGCCAGAACCCTTCACCCTTGTTTTTATGACCCTGCCATATCTCGGGTATAAAACTGACTCCCGGTGAGAGCTTTGCCATAAGTTTTGAAAGCTGTGAGAAATCAATCGAACCGTCCCCTATCTGCAAGCCTTCGCCATCCAGACCTTCAGCATCGGCCAGATGGTAATGTGATGTGTGCGGGGCTGTTTTAGAAATGAATTCTCTAAACGACCATTTGAAATAGTTACAGGCAAGCTGGGAATGGGAAACATCCAGACATATTTTTATGCCTTCACTTTCGCAAAGCGTTTTTATTTCGTCAGCTTCAACCATGATATTGTGATAACGCTGCCCGCCGAAATGCCATGGAAAAGGCGGCATGGTCTGCGGAAGAATTTCGTACTTATCAGAGCGCAGCTCATCAAGACTTCTTTTAAAGTTGGCAAGCAGTTCTTTTCTGCGTTTAAGGTCAAGAAACGCATGGTCAGAGAACCCGCCTATGTTGGTAACAATTCTCGGAACAGAGTTTCTGGGGAAATACTTTTTTAACCTTAAGGCTATTTTGGTCACTTTCCTGAATTCGTTCATGGAAAAAAGTCTATAATCTTCGTCCGGTGAACAAAGGTCCAAAATGTGGTCCCCTGCGAACAGCTCCGGGCTGTGAACGACAAAATCCAAGTTACTTTCAGCATTGAAAAAATCATCTATATTTAGTTCAAGGTCTTTGTAGCTGAGATGAAATTCCAGAAAGTCCATGTTCGAACATGGTGAAAGCTTTTTCCAGTCATGAAAACGGACCGGGATCCCCCATGGCTGGGGGAAAGTGTAATTCTTTGCTCTGCAAGCTGTCATTTCTATATCCGAGGGGTAGAAGCAGTCGCTGGTTTTTATTTCCCTGTTGGATACAGTGCCGATAAGCTCTGCTTTTTTATAAGGAGGAAGTCCCTTCCCCGGACTGCGGACAGCAATCATTTCTCCCGTAATTACTGTACCCTTGGGTACATCGCAGGCTGCAACCAGACTTTTAGCGAGGTTTTCTCTGTTGATCATTTCTCCCTGTGAGATGGAGCGGTCTTGAAATTCGTCACCTAATGATTCTTCAATAGTTCTTATCGCCAGAACCATTTCTGCAAATTCATCAGGAATAAGGCTGACTTTATGGTCGTTGCCCTCCATGTTTCTATCAAGGGTAAAATGCTTTTCAATCACCTTGGCCCCGAGTGAAACAGCGGCAAGCGGAACGTAAAAACCGCGTTCGTGTCCTGAATAGCCAACGTGACATTCTCCGAATCCCTGTAATTTTTTCATATAATGCAGGTTTAAATCCCGGAACGGAGCAGGATATGTGGAGTTGCAGTGCAGCAGTATAAACTGCGCTCCTTCGGCTTTAAGAACGTTTACAGACGCAATAATTTCCTGTTCGGTAGACATCCCTGTTGAGCAGATCATGGGTTTATGTGTTGCCGCAATAGTGCGCAGCAGATCGTGGTTGGTGAGGTCGGCCGAAGCAACTTTGAAAGCAGGCATCCCATAATCATCCAGAATCTTAACACTTACTTCATCCCAAGGAGTGCATAACGGCTCAACTCCTTTTGCCCTGCAATAGTCAAAAATCAGCAGCATATCTTTAGTTGAAAGCTGCTGCTTTTCCAGCAGATCCAAAGTGTATTGTGTTCCCAGATCTGCGCTGGGGTCATTGGAATTGCCGCAGTTGGAATAGAGTGATTCCATATCCCGCATTTGAAATTTCACACAATTGGCTCCGGCACTGACAGCTTCATCCACGAGTTTATATGCCAGTTCAATGCTGCCGTTATGATTGTTGCCTATTTCAGCTATCAGAAAAGCGGGACTTTTATCATTTATCGTAAAGTTACCGATTGAAATATCACGGCGTTTAGAAAAGGATTCGGCTATGAGATTCATTTTATTATCAATAATGGGAACCGTGTGAATACTCTTTCCCCGGTTTTGAGCTTTGTCAGAGCATCTCTCACAGTTGCCTGACGGTTGATTGTATATTTCATAAAGTTGCTGTTTATGCTCATTGGTCTCTCTGTTTTCAGTCAATTAAAGTCTGTTTTTTGCCGTTGACATCGGCTGATATTTAGAATGTTGCAATGCGTGAAAAACGCATGGATTTGTTTATTATTGAAGATATTTTAACCATTAACAAGTTTTTTGCTTATTCCTAAATCTTCGCAGTGTGTTGAGCGTCATTAAAAATTCCAAGCAGGATTTCACGCCATCTGCCGACATGCTGTTCACGGGAGAAACAGTTCCAGTATTTTTGTTTTGCATTTTCTGAAAATCTATCAAGTTCTTCCGGATTTTTTGCCAGATAGATGATCTTTTCTGCGAGATCATCCGGGGTATCAATGGAAAACATTAACCCTGTTTTTCCTTCTTCGATAAGCTCTGGAACTCCGTTTACCTTTGAAGCCACTGAAGTTCTGCCGAGAGCCATAGCTTCCAGTATTGAAAGCGGCAGAGCTTCTTCTCTTGATGGCAGAGCCAGCAGATCACCTGCGTAAAGGTATTCCAGTGCATTTTTTCTGGGACCGATAAATTCGACCCTGTGTGAATAACTTTTGCCTTTGCTTGCCGCCACAATCTCCGGACCGTTACGGTTATCAAGGATAGGGCCGACAAAAGTCACTTTTGCATTGGGGACTTCTTTTAGAATATTTTCCATCTGAGCCAGCAGAATGTCCTGTCCCTTGCGGCGTTGTACGCTTGCAAGGCAGATTATATTGAAGTCATCAGGGTCAAGGCCGAGCTTTTGCTGAATCCCTTCTCTGGAGTGGGCGGTTATGCTTTCAAGCTCACTTTCACGGATACAATTAAGTATGTCTATCCAGTGCAGATTTTTAAGTTCAGGTATGCTTTTCCACTGCTCGGCAACTGTTCTGGATACACTTATGTTATATTTATAATTTTGCAGAGCTTTTACAAAAGCTGGAAGAGTTCCTGCATCGGTTATTTCTCCACTGTAATGATGGGGAGAATTATGATGCATGAACAGTTTCGGGCAGTCAAAATCAAGCCCGAGTTCCATAAGGTATTTATGTGGATAGATTCTGATACCTTCGACTATCACCAGATCGGCTTTTCCGTTGATTTCCCGGCATGGAGTGTGTTTGCCTTTAAGCAGTTTGTTTCCCACCGGTGCTTTGCGAATGGTTGCCACAATGTCAGGCCAGTCGGCTTTATTCTTTTTCATCAGCGGCAGATGCTGTTCGGCAAATTCGGCGATGCCTTCAGGTAGAGCTGTTGTCAGTGGGGTGACTATAGTTACTCTGAACTTATCACTGTTGCAGAGCAGTGCTCCAAGGGTCATTATTTTTGCCTGCGAGACTCCGTTCATCCCTCCTTCCGCAAAACTGAAAGCATTACTGACGTACCAGATATGTTTTCTGTCGTCTTTAGGTGTTTCAGTATTTACCGAAGCTGAGCGCTGGAGCCGCTTGCAATTAGTCTTTTCCGCTACTTCAGGCAGACCGGTTTGCACTTGAAGGTCAAAAAGTTTTTTCCACGCCTCCTCAGATTCAGGAGAGAAGAGCACCGCCCCTTCAAGCATGCCGAGGGAAGTGCTTTGAGCAACCTGCTGATCGGACTGGATGCAGAGGCAGCTGGATATGAAACTGTTCAGTTTTTTGTTTTCCTGACTTATGGAAAAGAAGAGTGAAGCTACAGTATAAGCAGCTTGAAGCAGCCCTTTTGCAAGAAGTGTCTGTGCGAAGAGTATACCGCAGTCGATACTGAGCGGAAATTTGGAAAGCAGGGCGGCACTCAGATCAATAGCTTCATCAAACTGTCCGGCTGCAACCAGCTTACTGACAATTCCTGTAGTCTGTCCGAACATTGCGGCAATTTTGTTTTCAGGTCCTTTGCCAGCTTCGGTTCCTGCAAAATGTTTTTTGAATACCGGGAAGTTGGCGGCAAGTACTGCCAGAATCCTTTCCTTAAATTCCTGCAACTGTTTTTCAGCTGCATGGTCCGGGTTTGAAATTCTGACCGGAGCTGCTGAATTTTTGGGAACAATAGTCAGTTCATCGCGGACCAGTGACGGTGGAATCAGGTTGCCGGTCTGTATTTCTTCCTTGCAGCTCCTTAGTCTGGAAGCATCATAAATATCAGGGTGAAGACTTATAATTTGTTTTTTTACCGCAGTCTCTTGGGCTTTATCGATTCTCACCTCATTTCTGCTGAAAAACAGCGGCTCCTCAAGCTGGGTTCCAAACCAGCCATTTTTTGTGGCCCTTATCCAGAATTCCCAGTCCATAAGCCCGTGGATCATTCTTTCATCATAGCCTTTGATATCCTTCCACATGGCTCTGCGATACAAAGTCGTCTTTGGCAGTTGATTCGTAACCAGCTCTCTGACGGGATCAAATTTTTCTTTGGGCCGGACTATATTTTTTTCGCCAAAGAATAGGGTCTTGGTGCTTACATACCCAAGATCTTTGTTTTTTTGCAGAACGGGGACAGTCCTTTCCAAAAATTCGGGGGCAATAAGATCGGCTGCATCAATTGGAAGGATGAATTCACCTTTGGCTACTGTTACGGCCCGGTTATGCGGCTGCACTAAGCCCATATTCTGCTGATTATAGTACCTGATTCGCTGCTCGGGATAGTCTGCCAGCAACTGCTGAATGACGTCAGGGGTATTATCCGTGCTGCCGTTGTTAATGATAATTATTTCAATGTGAGTGAAAGTCTGCATGAGAATACTCTCAATGCACTGCCTCAGGTGTTCACCATGATTGCAGCAGGGGATGATAACAGAAGCGACAGGCTTCTCTGAAGACGGCTCCATTATTTTACCCTGTGACATGTGCTGGCTGATAATCCAGTTCGCCAGTGTTTCGGATTGGCCTTCAAATTGAAGAAAATTTACAATACTGCGGTAAAGCCGCTTGTTCTCTTTTGAGGCGGTATCTTCATCTTCGAGCATTTTTTCCAGAACTTTGAGCCTGATTGTTTTTTCTTGAGAATCTGCATCGGAAGCTTCGTTAAGGTTCAGCAGATCTTTGGTAAGTGTCTCGGGAAATTTTGTTTCAGTGTCCATTGTTTCTCCAAACTTATCTGCTTATAATCTATGTAAATTAATCCAACTAATGGATTCTGATAATTGTCTGTTAAAAACGAAGCCGCAAATTTATATTTTAAGTCGGGCTTAGACTGTCCTTTACGCCGGATTTCACCATTACTGCGAAGTCCGTGACTTCTTTCGTTTTTACCGTTTTTTTGTGCAGATTTTTGGCATAACGGCAATAGAATGACGGTCGGTTTTAATTTGTAATAGGTCTGTAAAAGTATTTACGGAACGCCCTTTAAAGTCGCAGGACGCTCCGTTATTCTTTTAAAAACATGAATGAACTAACCTGCTGTTGTAAATGCTTTCTGGGCAGAAACCCAGTCTTCTTCAAAATCAACTTCGATGCACTTGTGGTCTGATATATCCACAGGTTTGAAAAGGACATTCTTTTCAATAAGAAACTCCATTCCCATTTCAAAGTAGTCTTCATCAACACATTTATCGAGAGCTTCCACAAAGGCACTTAAGTCCTGCTTGCGGATGAAGTTGATTCCAACCGCTTCGCCTTCAGCATTTTTAACCTGCTTGGATATCTGGTTGACAAAGCCGTCACTGTTGAGGGTGTATTTTACTTCTTCCTCACCGCAGTTTTTGGTGTCTACGCAGATCAGGTTTTCACCTCGTGCGTCCAGAACCTGTTTTAAAATTTCTTTATCAAAGACAACATCTCCGTTCATCCAGAGAACGTCATCATCCAGATATTTAAGTGCGCTGTGAAGGCTTTTGGAAGTATTAGTGATGTAGTAGTTCGGGTTGTACCTGTAATAGACTTCAGGAAACTGTTCCATGATCAGAGTCATCTTAAATCCGACCACGATAATAATTTCCTGAACACCCAGCTCACGCATGATTCTGATCTGCCTGCCGAGTATTGTCTCTCCGTATGGAAGAACTGAGAGAGATTTTGGAAAAGGTCTGCTTAAACGGCTGCCTATGCCTGCTGCAAGGATCACTGCTTTCATTTTTTGCTCCCTGTTTTTAAAGATAATGGGCGATAATATGTTCACCAAGCCTTTCGGCTGAATTACCATCAATATGGCTGAAAGATTTTTCGCGCAGCTCTTTACGCTGCTTTGAATATTCGTCGTTACCCTTAAGAAGGATATCCTCAAAAGCGGTATAGAGACTGTCTTCATCTTCAACTTTCAGGCCCGGGGTCATCTCATCAAAATCAAACAGCAGTTCTCTGTTTTTTGAAATGTAGTCTTCAAAGTCGTAAGGATAAAAAATAATCGGCTTATCAACCAGCAGAAAATCAAAATATACTGAAGAATAGTCAGTCAGCAGAGTATCACAGAGACTGAGCAGAGGGTATGCGTCTGTTTTAGGATCAACTATTTCTATATTCGGCGGCAGTGCAACTTTATCAATGCTCAAATATGGATGAAGTTTGCATATAAACATTATGTTGTTTTGCTGGCAGAATTCCGAAAGACGCGGGATATTTATCGCACCGTCTTCAAAAGGGCCACCGCCGTTATCGCGGAATGTCGGCATGAAGAAGACCGTTTTACCGCCAGATTTTCTGAATTTAACCAGTTTCGCATAAAGGGCCGAATCCGTATTGATCATATCCAGTTTTGTGGGACGGCGCATAAGCACATCGTTTCTGGGGTATCCGCTTTCCACAAATTCTTCAGCCTTAAACGCCCGGCCGAAAGCATGCTCGGTAAAAAACGGTGAGGTTGATACAACTGTTTTATAGCCGGAATAGGCGAAGGAAAGATATTCTGCCTTCTCAGGATTCATATTAACACTTGAGTTTATTTCCGGGAACCCTATGGCTTTTAACGGCACACCATGCCAGAGTTGAAGGATTTTGGCTTCTGACATCAGCGCCCACAGCGTCGGCTGGGTTTTCCATGAAAAATCATCACAGACCACAATTCCGGCACTTGCCATGATTGTTCCGGCCTCTTCATTATTGACCCACATTGCCTGAAGTCCCATCTTTTTCAGCTCTGCCGCAGCCCTGCGGTCAAAGGAAATATAAATGCAGTTAAGCTGTTTAACTTTTTGGGCGCAGTGCAGAAAGAAATATTTAACATTATCAATGAAACAGCCGTTTGATCTGCCGAAAAAAACAGCAAGGTTTTTCCTTTTGGGGATGGAAGAAACCATTTTTTTTATTTTATCTGTATCTTGATTATTCATGATTACCATTCAGTTTCAGGTTGATTGAAAAAGATTTATTAAAATTTATGCAAGAAACGGGCAAACCTGATTACCTGCTTCGCGCAAAATAATCTGAGCGTGTTTTAGTATCTTATTTTAAGATATTATGCCTCTTTTCAGGGTGAGTTAAAAGGAGGGCTTCAATCTTTGAACCTGTATGATTAGAGCTTGCCAGAAGGATAATTGTTAAAATTTAATAAATAAAAACAGTATATTGCTATTTGTCTGGCTATATATGACTCAAAAAACATGAAAATTTGCAATTGAATATTTCTTTCAGCCAGAGCCTTATTTTCTCTGAATGGGAGAGGATTTACTTTTTATCGCTAGAATTTCTACCCGGAAATTTTTCCAGCTCAGCTTTGGTGTATGCGGTAAATTTTGACAGTCTGGGGAATTGGAATTTTTAAAAAATGATTAAGTCTTATATTCATGGGTAGTTAAAAAGGCGGGATGAATAGATGTAATATCCGGAATTAAGCACTGTGTCATGAAGTTGACTGCTTTCAGGGCTGATTGTCTGGCTGCGAAATTTTTTTGGTGAGCAGGAAATATGGACGAGTTAGTGTAGAGTTATAAATAGGCCCACCGTAAGGCGGGCCTATTTTAGTTTATCAGCTGAAAAAATCTTTTATTACCGTGCAGACCTGTTGGACCTGTTCCGGCTTAAGGTGGGGTCCCATAGGCAGTGAGAGAACTTCACGATGAAGTTTTTCACTCACAGGCAGACTCAGATTTTGTTTATCTTTATATGCTCCCTGCTTATGCGGCGGTATGGGATAGTGAATCAGTGACTCAATGCCGTTTTCAGCAAGGTGCTTAATCAGGGCTTCACGGGCTGTGGTGCGGACTACAAAAAGGTGCCAGACCGGAATTGACCATTCAGGAACTTCAGGAAGAATAAGTGGTGTGTCCGCAAGTTCTTTAAGATAAATTGCGGCCAGTTCTTTTCTGGTCCAGTTCCAGTTGTCCAGTTTTTCCAGTTTGATTCTGAGGACCGCGGCTTGAATTTCATCAAGACGGCTGTTGAAACCGAGTGAATCGTGATGGTATTTTTTCTCAGCTCCGTAGTTGCCTATAACCTTAATCTTGGCTGCCAGCTCAGGATCGTTGGTCAGCACCGCTCCTCCGTCACCGAAAGCTCCCAGATTCTTTCCGGGATAAAAGCTGAAAGCCGCAGCATGTCCCAGAGAACCGGCCATACGGCCTTTGTAATAGGAACCGTGAGCCTGTGCGGCATCAGTCAGCACGAAAAGATTTTTACTCTCAGCGAACTCCATTATGGGGTCCATATCAGCGGTCTGTCCGTAGAGATGGACAGGTATCACAGCTTTAGTCTGCGGAGTTAAAGCCTCTTCCAGATTGTCTGGATTCATGTTGAAAGTCGATTCAAGCGGTTCTACCGGAACAGGATTGGCTCCGGCCCGTGTAACTGCAAGCCATGTGGCTATATAGGTGTTTGAAGGTACCAGTACATCGTCACCGGGACCGATACCGGCGGCACGCAGTGAAAGCTCAAGAGCATCTAAACCATTGCCCACACCGGTACATGATTTTGCTCCGGCATAATGGGCAAATTCTTTTTCAAAAGCAGCCAGTTCATCACCATGGATATACCATCCTGAATCAAGGACTCTTTTGACGGCTTCATCAATTTTCTTTGCAAGGGTTCTTCTGGTCCAGCCTACATCGAGAAATTTAATTTCAGTCATTTTTTCTTACAGCCTCCATGAAATCTGCGTAGGTGTAGTAGTAATCCATCGGATCGTAGTATTCCGAGGCGAGCACCAGACACACGGACCCTGAGGAGAAGTTTTCAAGTTCACGCCAGGTCATGGTGGGCACAAACAGTCCGTAATAGGAACGGTTTAGAGAAAACTTCTGCTTCCCACCTTTACCATCGTCAAGAATAACATCAAAACTACCGGATGCCGCAATAAGTAATTGCATTAATTTTTGATGGGCATGACCACCGCGGGTTTCTCCACCGGGTACGTCATACAGATAGTAGACTCTTTTTATATCAAAAGGAATATGTCTGCTGTTTTCTATGAAAGTCAGATTTCCGCGGTTGTCCTCAACCTTGGGAAGTTCAATTATCTGCGGCTTGGTAATATCCATTATTTACCTCCATCCTTATCAAGTTCGGCAAGTCTGATATATTTTTGAAAGGTATAGAAAAAACCGTGAATTGCAATGATCAGTCCGGCTTGTCCGTCAAGAAAGCCCTTTTGCAGAATGTATTGTTTAAGGAATTTACCAAAAGCGTGGCGGACAGCTTTTCCTGTTGAACCGCGTTTGCCGCGTGAGTAAAGGTCTTCCGCCGCGTCCTGAGTGTAATCGTTGATTTTTTCAAGATGATTGGCAAAGTTTTTATAGGGATAGTGGATTATATCCCCTGAAATTTCTCCGGCTTTGTTTATGGGCCGCAGCTCTTCGTGCGGTCTTATACCGCCTATTTTTATACCGTCATGGCGGTATATCCTGAAAAGTTTGTCAGGATACCATCCACTGTGCCTAATGAAGCGGTCAAAATACCAGGTACATCTGGAGCAGTAGAAGCCATCGACTTCACCGGGATTTTCAATTGCTTTAAGGATACTTTCCCGTAGTTCAGGTGAGATTATTTCATCCTGATCAATAGTAACCACCCACTTGGTTCCTATTTTAGTCAGAGCGAATTTATGCTGCTCTATGGCTCCGTTCCAGTCGTTATGGATGATTTCTGCGCCCTTATCTCTGGCTATTTCAAGAGTAGAATCATTGGACCCTGAATCTATGACCAGAATTCTGTTGCAGAAATTAAGACTCTCCAGACATTCCTTAAGAAGTCTCTCTCCATTATAAGTTAGAACAAGTCCTGTTATATCTGTCATTTATCTCGTTTTTGCTGTTAGCTGACCGTAAAGTTAAAAATAATAAGACCGCAAATCTTCTAAATAGTCTGATTGTTGTAGGTTTGGGTCTGGTTCTAGTCAAGTATGCTCGATTAATTATGCAGGCTGAAAATCTGCTGAGCAAAAAATTGCAGTATTATCGTGATTTTTTAAAGTGATAGTCAGCCACCCCGGAAGGGGCTGTTTCAGGGTGCTTTTAATAACCTTATACCATTTTAAACTTCCATTGAAGTGGATGCATTGCTTACCCTCGACTGAGGCTTAGTTTCAAGGTAAAGTATAGTCAGGAGCAGACTGATTTAATTCTGCAGATTGGAGAAAAATAAAATTCGGGAGTTTTTTTATCCAAAATGGCTGAAATAATTGTTCTGGATGATGTTCTTGATGCCGGAATTCTGCTTAAACGCATAATTGAGAGAATGGGGCATTCCGTGAGTGTTTTTTCCGAGGAGGAGGAAGCTCTGGATTATGTTGAGAAAAATACGGTTCTATTAGCCATTCTTGATATTAAATTGAAAAAAATGACAGGAGTTGAGGTCCTCGAAGAATTAAAAAAGCGTTCGCCTGAAACTAAGGTCATTATGTTAACAGGATACCCTACTCTTGAAACAGCAAGAGAAGCCGCCCTGCACGGTGCCGATGAATATCTGGTCAAGCCTGTTGGGAAAAAAGAAATTGAAGATAAAGTCAGAGAACTCCTCGCCAAGCGGTAACGCCTGAGGAGAACGGAGTGTAATGCTTTTAAAATATTATATGCGGGAGTTGTTTTCTCCCGGCAAGGCTCTTAAAGCGAGATACGAAGATTTTAAAGTACTTCTGGTTGAAGATGACCGGAGTCTTGAATTTATAGCCGACCTTCAGGAAACTTTTTATGGAGTCCGTCCTGTTGATAAAGCAAGGGTCGGAAAACTCTATATGGGGCTTCTTGATTCCGTAGGCAGTATGACAGCCAGACTGGAGGCCATGCGCCCGCTGCGCTACCGCGTTCTGCGTGAAAAACTTACCGAGATTGATCGGCTTATTAAAGAAGAATTAAAAGAACCGGAACTTTCCGGTGAAGCCCCTTATACTATTTCACTGGAGCAGGCTGCCGGCAATTTTGATCTTGCCGGAGGTAAGGGTGCCAACTTAGGCAGAATTATTTCTGAAACAGATTTTAATGTTTTTTCAGGATTTGTAGTCACAACCCATGCCTGCAACCGTTTGATCAGTGAAAATGGTCTGCGTGAAAAAATAGATGCCGAACTTTCGGAAGCATTGTTATGCCGCCACAGTGAGTTGTTCAGCAGATGCGAACAGATGACCGACTATGTGATGAAAAGTGAAATTCCTCATGAAGTTATGAAAGCTGTGACACGCGGAGTTGAAAACCTTAAATCGGTTTACGGGGAGAATACCCTTTTTGCTGTTCGCAGCAGTGCGTGGGCTGAAGATGGCGAATTTTCATTTGCAGGCCAGTATGAAACTTTTTTGAATGTTCAGGCTGAGGATATTCCTTCAGCTTACCTTGGAGTTCTTGCTTCCAAGTATTCTCCGCGAGCTGTTACCTATCGTATCCTGCGCGGGCTTTCAGATGCTTCCACACCTATGGCTGTAGTGGTCATGCCCATGGTTGATGCTCAGGCGGCCGGAGTGGCTTATTCTTCCGATGCCGGAGGCTCGGGACGGCAGAATATCTCCGTCCACAGTGTTCCGGGGCTTGGGGAAGCACTTGTTGATGGAAGCCGCAACGCCGGAGTCTCCATTTTTAAACGGGATGACTCTCTTGAACTCCTAGACAGTTATGGGGAGTCAGGCATCGGCACAGAGTACTTGAAAACAGTTGCCGGAACTGCTCTTGAGCTGGAAAAGGTCTTTAAAACTCCTCAGGATGTAGAGTGGGCTGTTGATAAATCCGGAAATGTTTTTGTCCTGCAAAGTCGTCCGTTTCATCCTGAAGAAGAAGGCCCGCTAGAGGTTGATCTTGACGAAGAACCTATTTTGAGCGGTCTGGCCGGAATTTCCACAGGTTGGGGCAGTGGCAGAATTATTCGGCTGCATGATGCTCAGGACCCGGCTGAAGCCCCGAGAGGCTCAGTGGTAGTCTTTGAAACTCTGGCTCCCAACCTGACCAGATGTCTGGACCGGGTCGAAGCTGTTATCGGAACTTCCGGGGCCAGAGCGAGCCATTTTGCAACTGTTGCCCGTGAGTACGGGATACCGGTTGTTGTTGGTGACGGATACGAAATATCAGCCCTTGAAGACGGACAGCTTGTTACCGTGGACGCTCTCAACGGCATGATTTATCCGGGCAGGCAGGAATCACTTGTTGTTGCAGCCGAAGAACGCCGCAGAAAGGTGAGGGAAGATTCTCTTGCAAGGTATAACCGGCTGATACCGCTTATTACCACTCTTAATATGACTGATCCTGAAGCGGATAATTTCACTCAGGATGCGTGCTCCTCTATCCATGATATTATCAGGTTTACCCATGAAAAGGGTGTTAATGAAATGTTCAGGATTATCGGAGATTCCGGGCGTGGAATGTCGAGGTCCAGAAAGCTTAAAACAGATCTCCCGCTCACAGTCTACGTCCTTTCGCTGGACAGTGATTTTCCCGGCAGGCGTAAAGAAAGCTTGTCTATTGCAGATGTGGGCTGCCTGCCCATGCAGGAGCTCTGGAGCGGTATTGAGGCTGAAGAAACTGTGTGGGACAACAACATGCCGCATATGGACTGGGAGCGTTTTGATCAGGTCAGTGCCGGTATTTTCAGCAGTGAGTCCCATTTTCTATCCAGTTATGCTCTTGTCGCTTCAGACTATGTGCATATGATGATCCGTTTCGGGTATCATTTTTCAATAATTGATTCTGTTTGCGGAACCGAATCCAAAAATAATTATGTGAAGTTCCGTTTTAAAGGCGGTGGTGCTGATTTTGACGGCAGACTGCTGAGGTTGAGTTTTATTGACCGGGTTTTAAGAGCCGGAGGTTTTTCCGTTACTCTGCGAAGCGATATGCTGGATGCTGAACTTTCCAGACAGGACGCGGATAAAACCACGAGAGCACTAAATCTGCTCGGCAGAGTTCTGGCAAGAACAAGAATGCTGGATATGAAACTCTCGGATATGGGCGATGTGGACAATATGGCTGATGAATTTATAGAAAATTTATACAGCTTTAAAGTCCTGAGGGTGGATGGCGATGAAGATCAATAAGCGGACCGGAATTTCGTGGGTCTCTGAAAGTCTTGCCATCGGCCCGGCTCCAATGTCTTACAGGCAGCTTGATGAGCTTACTGAAATGGGGGTTGGAGCAATACTTAATTTATGCGCGGAGTTTCCTGATCTGCCGCAGATTCAGCGTGATGCCGGATTTGATGTCTTTTATCTTCCGGTCTTTGATGAGGAGGCCCCGGACATAGCGGAGATGGATAAAGCCCTTGCATGGCTTGATGAAGCTATTTATCTGGGTAAAAAAGCCTATATCCACTGCCGTTACGGGATCGGAAGAACCGGTACTCTCCTGAATGCTTTTATGCTGCGCAGAGGGCTTGGGCATAAACTTGCCTCAAAAGAACTCAAGAGGTTGAGATCCAGACCGGAAAGTTTTGATCAGTGGTGGTCGCTCAGGAAATACGGGCGTAAAAGTGGAAAGCTCACAGTACGTCAGCCTTGTCTGGAGCTTAAAAACAAGGTCGATCTGGCACCTTTTTTCCGGGATTACGACAAGCTCGTTGCACAGGCTGATGATCTTATTGCGCTGTCGCTTAAAGCGGAGCGATGCGGCTGCGGACATACTATGTGCTGTCGGACTCCTGTTGTTTTAACTCTCGCGGAAGCTGTTTATCTTGGAACAAAGGTCAATATTGAACTGTGCAGCGAAGGAAGAATGAATCTTATTGAAAGGGCTGCTGAAGTTGCCAGCAGGGAGAGAGAGGCCCGTGCTGAAATCGGCGATAATGAGTTCTGTCTAAGCGATTCCGGGTCTGTCTGTCCGCTTTTAAATGAGGGGGAATGTCTGCTTTATTGCTTCAGACCTTTGCAATGCAGAACGTTTGAGCTTGAAACAGATTTAAAGGAAGAATTCTGGTCCGAGGTGGTTCAACCCGGACTTGATATGCTCTCAAGGCAGATATTTTTCGCTTATTTTTCTAAATTCCCGGAAGAAAAACTACCCGTGTTCTCCCTGCCTGATGTTGTTTCCGGAAGGTATGTGCAGGTCTTTTTCCATCTGATCATGGATCTTGGGCTGTGCAGATAATTTTTTTATATAAAAGGATTGAGCATCTAAATAAGAGGTGGATATGATCAGCTTTCAGTTTTTAATAACATCCTTACTGGTTGTCCTTATGCCGGGAACAGGAGTTATTTACACTGTCTCCAGCGGATTGTTTCAGGGAAGGAAAGCAAGCATTGCTGCCGCAGCAGGTTGTACTGCCGGAATAATTCCTCACTTATGTGCTTCTGTTCTGGGGCTTGCAGCTATTTTGCATACCAGCGCGGTACTTTTTCAGATGGTTAAATATGCCGGAGCGTTATATCTGCTGTATATGGCATGGGCCACATGGCGTGATAAGGAAGGGCTTTCGTTCAAAAATCAGGATGAAAGTAAAAAACTTTTTCAGATTGCCAGACGCGGTTTTCTGATAAATATATTAAACCCCAAGCTGTCTATATTTTTTCTGGCTTTTCTGCCTCTTTTCGTCCCACATAATGCTGTTGCGCCGACATTTGATATGCTTGTATTAAGTGCTGTTTTTATGCTGATGACTTTTGTTGTTTTTGTGGGTTACGGGCTTTTTGCTACTGCCGTTCGTGACAGGGTTGTAAAATCTCCCAATGTTATACGCTGGGTTCAAAGGTCTTTTGCCGTGGCATTTGCTTCATTTGGAATCAAGCTTGCCATGATTGAGCAGGAGTAAAGATTAAATCAGTCCGGCCAGACTTGGATTGAAAAATTATGGTTCAAGGGAGCTGATATCCGTGCGTAGTTTATCGCTGGCTGAACCATAATTTTCCGCCCGCGTAATCTGCCTGAGATCGTGTAAGGTTTTATTCATAAAATTCTGGACCGGGCTGGCTGTATCCAGATCCGGCTGGCGTCTGATAAGACTCGGGTCGTGGACCAGCTTTTGATAAACATCCTCATAAAATCCAACCATTTTTTTGTCGGACCAGTATTTTTTCAGCCAATTTCGGCTGTGCTCTCCAATATCCCGCATTAATTCCTTGTGGTTCATAAGATAAGCCAGCACCGCTTCAGCTTCTTCAAAACGGGTATTGATGTGCGGTTCATGATCTGATCCGGAAAAGTAGCGCATAAGCATTTTAGCGCGTGAATCCATATAGGAGAGTACCGGCTTGGCCATTGCCAGACCTTCAAGCCCTGTCAGGTGGTAGCTTCCGGTAGCCATGTCATCAAGTACAATGGCACTCTGTCTCTTGTATGTCATTACTTCTGTAAATGGAGAAAAAGAAGCTGTCTTAATTCTGCATGCTGTCTTCTGTTCCAGCCGTTCCAGCATGGCCTTGGTCTCAGGCATTCCCTTGGTATCCCAGCGGGCATCAAATGCTCCGCAATTCTGGGTGGAGCTGTAAAATATGTCCCACTTCAGTTCATTTTCTTCTACGGGAAGGTAAAGCTCCTCATCCTGAGGTACAAAGTTGGGAACAACCATCGCCTGTGGAAAATATCTTTCAGGATATTGGGCTATTACGAGCGAAGGAATGTTCTGAGCAAGCAGCTCTTTCACGCTGATTTTAAGCTGCTTGGCAATCAGTGCCGGAGTCGAGTGGAACTGTCTGACAAAAAAAGTACCTTTTTTATGCAGCTCGCGAAAATTGATAGGGGCAAAAAATTTTGAATCAAAATCAAGGTAGTTGTGCAGGTGGATTATATCTGCTGAATAGGCCAGTTCAATGGCTTCATCTTGCTGCTTGTTGAAGGATATGTCGTAACCGAAGTAGTAATTGCCTCTGTTATAGTCGTCTTTAAGATCAATGAGATGGACTTCATGCTCAGTGTATTTTTGCAATGCCTGAACAAGCCTGAGGGGCATTCCTGCCAGCGGTGTAGTTGAGAAATGTACTATTTTCATTTGGTTGACAGCTTGTGATGAAAAGAATCCGGTATAAAAATGCAGCTAATCCATATTTCGGGAAACAGAGTTACTGTATGGTGCGAAGAAAGAAAAAATTGTCAGCAGGACGAATGCCTTATGTAAGTTTCGGCTCGATGGTTTTGACAACCTGAAAAGATTTGTTCGCCTTGACCCGTCCGGGAACGCCCATATATTTCAGAACGCCCTCAACTTCGCATTCGATCAGATCTTCCTCGTCAGTATCAAGCAGCAGCAGATCGCCTACTTCAAGGTTAAGCAACTGCCGTCCTGTGATTTTTGTCTTCCCAAGACGGACTACCAGTTCAACCGGTGTTTCCAGCAGTCTCTCCTTGAATCTGCTGACCCACACATGGTCGACTTCAAGTCTTTCTGACTGGAATGAAGCGTGCAATTTTGAGCGGATAGGTTCCAGCGTTGAATACGGCAGGCAGACAATAAGCGAACCAATGGCGTTTTCAAGCTCCACTTCAAAAGTTATGACAATGACAACATCAGAGGGTGGAACAATTGCCGCAAACTGAGGGTTTACTTCTGAGCGGACAAGTTCAAGGTGTACTTCATGCACAGGACGCCATGAATCTTCAAGGTTTGAAAGGGCTATTTTTACGACTCTGTCGACAATAGCCTGTTCAATTGCGGTGAAGTCCCGGCCTTCAACTTTTGGCTGTGAACCGGAACCGCCGAAAAAGCTTTCAACCAGTGCAAAGACGAGTCTTGAATCGACAACCAGAATAGCGTTTCCGCGCAGGGGTTCCATTTTAAAAATTGAGAGTGAAGTCGGAACCGGAAGGGAGCGCATGAAATCCCCGAATTTTGACATGTCAATGGAGATAGGGTTGATATCAACCCTTTTGCGCATGGTGTTGGCAAGATTATTGGTGGCAAGTCGCGCGAAACGGTCGTTAACAATTTCGAGGACAGGCATACGACCGCGGATGATGCGGTCCTGGTTGGCGAGGTCAAAAGCGACAATCCCGGAATCATCTTCCGGTATGTCCTGTTCCGCTTCGACTTCTCCGCCTGAGAGTCCTCTCAACAGCGCATCGACTTCGTCCTGCTGTAGAATCTTGCTCATTTATTCAGGGCCTATACGTTTGGCAAAGGTTTAAGGCTTTTCAGGGCCTTTTATTAATTGAGTTACTATTTATTTGTCTATCTGTTTTGAACATCAATGTAAATGTGCTCTATAAAGCATATCGGACCGTGAGCTGACAGACTTTATACTTTAGCATCTTTTACTTTTATATGCCACGGTTCATACCGGACCCCCAGCATATTGTCTTGTGGATAGCGCAGTTTTAAATAGCCGAGTTGCTGGAGTTTACGGCATGTTTCAGTTTCGGTGAATTTTATACTGAAATTGGCTGCACCAAGATTGCTCTGCCCGACATCAAAGTCTCCGACACCGTGAAAGGAATATCCCGGAGGAGCCAGAGAGCGGGAGGCCAGAGACAGGTTTCCCCCGTTTTTATGGGCTTTATCCAGAAAAAGAAGAAATTGTTTCATAATTCCTCTTACTCCGGATGTCAGCATCACGGTACTGCCAAGCTGCTTTTTTATATGTCTGAATGTTTCTTCCGGCCTGCCCCTGTAAAGATAGTTACCTGTACCTCTGATTTTGATGACCTTTTTCTTTCTAATTTCGCCGGTCAGTGAGCTTAGCGGTTTGTCTCCCATAAAACCGTACTCAGAAGCTTTGGTATGGAAGATTTCATCAAGGAAATTTTTTTCCTGCTTTGTAAAACTGCCTATTGAAGAGTAGCGTCCGGCATAAATTATCGCGGAATCAAAACCTATAAGATAAAAATTACCAAATCCGATTGTATGCTGGACTCTTTTGAGTCTTGCCAGTGAACTTTTAAGAAGAGCCTGTTTTTTGGGCGAGAGGATAATGTCGCCTTTATGAGGGGAGTCGAAATCCTTCATCCGGTGCAGATAGTCCTTTATCTCCGAGCCGCCGAGAGGCATTTCCGTGCCGGCGAGGACATTCTCCGGCATCGACAGGGATGCGAGGGATGCGGCTGCCGCACTTATAATTTTTATGAAATTTCTTCTGTTCATAATAAACCCTGCACTCAAACGGACATGATGATGTGAAGATGGGAGTATTTTATCACGCTTCGTCTGAACATAAAACCTGCTTGAAATATAATTTTTTGGAAAAGTGACCCTGATTTAGATATAAAAAAACAGGGTCCAACATCTGCCTAGGCATTTGTTGGACCCTGTTCTGATGATTTTAGAAACTGTAATAGTTAAAACTATTCAGACTATTTGCCTCTTTTAGTCCAGAGTTTCATTTCTTTCATTTTTTTGCGGCGTTCACGCTGCAGTGATTTGCAGACCAGGGGAGTTTTCTTTTTGAGGCCGAATTTCTCCCTGTATTCATCTGCAGTGAGACCGTGAGAAGCAAGGTGCTTTTTAGTGATAATCTTAAAAGATTTACCGCATTCACAGCAGACAATGCTTTTTTCTTTGATGGATTTTTTAGGATCGCATGCAGGTTCTGTCTCACTGGGCATATTCTGATTGTCTGCAATTGCCTGAATACCGGAAGACAGTTTACGAACCATAGAGGTCATTTCCTCTTCAGTCATAGTCCTGACACTTGCCTGGGCCTTAACGATTTCCAGAGCTTCTTTAATGTAATCTTCCACGTGATATCTCCTTCAATACATATTATTTCAAAATGAATCGTCGATTGTTATAGAGGTCCGATAGAATACTTTTATATGGCTGTCAAACTTAGTTACAGTGTATATTATGCAAATTTTATATTAAAGATGCATTATTGTCTGTTTAAAAGTAAAGATGCATATATATAATTGTGCATTTTTTCTCATTATTAGGACATAAGTTTGATCAATGAAGAGACAGATTGGATAGTTTAATCAATTTTAAGGAAATTATTAGAAATTGTAATTAAAAATAATAAATAATCTGCATCATTCAAGATCATTTATATTCTCGGTGTAAATAAAATAATAGTGTCTTGTAGTTTGCAATTATTGAATATTTGAATACTGGTAATAGTATTGTCTGTATTTCTAATTCTTCAAAATCGATTTTTACAGTAACATTTGGGTATTAACTGTTTTTTATTAATATCAAATGTTAAAACTGTACTTATAGTGAAGTTTCTTCAGAACATGGTCATGCTGCAAAGGTTTAACCCATATACGGGCCTGAGTGCCCGAGTCAAGGATTGATACATTTTTGTAGGCATTCTTGAAAGTATGATCTAATTTTCACAGACATGCTGTCGGGCAACCTGACCGGTCTTTTTTCCTGTTAACAGGTTCGCAGCAATTTGGGAAATAAAAATCGATTGTTATTTTATACTGTTTATTCAGGTTCAATGGAAATGTAATTTGCAAAGAGCATATACAGGGTTGATTAATTGAACTCTTCCAAATCTTTTCAGCTTGAAGTAATGATATCATGAATTTAAGACTGAATATTGGAATAGAGCTTAATAATATAGAAGTTTATTTTTAGGAAAGGAGATGCGGTGATAGTCCCGATTATTCTCTCAGGTGGAAGCGGAACGAGGCTCTGGCCTTTATCAAGGAAAAAATATCCCAAGCAGCTTCTTGATCTTGTCGGCGGAGGCTCACTCCTACAGAATACGGTAAGGCGCAGCCTGCCTCTTGAAGGTTCCGCTAAGCCCCTTATTGTCTGCAATGAAAGTTACAGGTTCATGGTGGCTGAGCAATTACGGCGTATCGATGTTGAGCCGGAAGCAATTTTTCTTGAACCTGAGGGACGCAATTCTGCCGCGGCTGTGGCTGTTGCCGCTTTTTATCTGACTGAGCGTGGTGATGAAACCGAACCTTTGATGCTGGTGATGCCTGCTGATCATAACTTCACCGATGATGCTGTTTTCAGAGAAGCCGTATCTCAGGCTGAAACCTACGCCCGGAACTGGAATCTTGTGACATTCGGTATCAAACCGCAATCCCCTGAAACCGGCTACGGATATATCAGGTTCGGTGAGCGTGCCGCTGAGGGACCGGGCTGCCGGGTCTCAAAATTTGTGGAAAAACCTGATCTTGAATCAGCCGAAAAATATCTGGAATCAGGAGATTATCTCTGGAATGGCGGATTTTTTCTTTTTACCCCCTCAGTATTTCTGAAAGCTCTTGAAGAGTATGAACCTGAAATCTACGCCTGCTGCCAATCCTCGGTACAAAAGGCTTTGTCAGATCTTGATTTTGTAAGGCTTGATGAAAAATCTTTCCTCTCGTCACCTTCCATTTCTATTGATTATGCCATCATGGAAAGAGCGGAGAATCTGGTTGTTGTTCCTGTTGACGGAGGATGGTCAGATATCGGCTCATGGGATTCACTTAAAGAGCAACTGCCAAATGATGAAAACGGCAATGCTATAGTGGGTGATGTGATCACTTCAAGCGTCAGCAACAGCTACATTCATTCTTCAGGAAGACTTGTAGGTGCTGTGGGGATGGATAAAGTTGTAATTGTTGAAACTTCTGATGCCGTCCTTGTTGCCAACCTTGATAGAGTGCAGGAAGTTCGCGGTCTTGTCAGCAGGCTGGAGGAGATGAAACGGGATGAAGTGTGCAGCCATAAAATTGTCAGCAGGCCGTGGGGATTCTATGAGAGTATTGATTTCGGCAACAGATTTCAGGTTAAGCGCATAACGGTGCGTCCCGGCGGGGTTTTGTCCCTTCAGCAGCACCACCACAGAGCGGAACACTGGGTTGTGGTCAACGGAATAGCTCAAATAAATATAGGTGATAAGGAAATGCTGCTTAAGGAAGACCAGTCCACCTATATTCCCATAGGAGAAAAGCACCGCCTCACAAATCCCGGAAAAATCGATCTGGAGCTTATTGAAGTGCAGACCGGAAGTTATCTCGGAGAGGATGATATCCTGCGTTTTGAAGATGTTTACGGACGGTCTGGTGAATCTTTTAAGTGATCTAATTCCTAATAATAAAGGCGAGTTTCAGTCGTCTTCCATGCTGATAATTATAATTGAAAAAGCCTTAACGTGTTGTGAAAGATTGATATCTAATTGCCACTTTTATTTTAACGTTGTATAAAACCATGATAAGGCCGAAAAGATCAGTCATGGAGGACTTGAAATGACCATATCCAGCAATGCCCATACTGTCCTAGTTGTTGAAAGCAGTAAATTGCAGGCGCGTATAATTACAGAACATATTGAAAGTGTTACTTCTTTTTATGTTCAAACCGCAGACTCCCTTGAAGAAGTTGAAGAGATTATCGCTACAGAGCGTGAATCAATTTTCATGGCGGTCATGAACCTGAATCTTAAAGACGCTCCTGACGGAGAAGCTGTTGACTATGTCCTTTCCAATAATATTCCATGTATCGTTTTAACCTCATCTTACAATTCAGAGCTTCGCAACAGATTTATTGAAAAAAATGTGCTGGACTATTTCAGGAAGGGCGTTCCTGAAGATATGGAAGAAATGGTGGACCTTATCCGGCGTATTCACAATAACAGTTCCGTAAAGGTGCTTATTGTGGATGACTCGTCCACCGGAAGGTTTGTAATGCGCAGCCTTCTTGAAAGACAGAATTTCAATGTCCTTGAGGCTGAAGACGGACAGGCCGCTCTTGAAGTTGTAAATCAGCATCCTGATTTGAGTTTGATGTTGACAGATTATGAAATGCCCAGAATGGACGGATTTGAGCTGGTAACAAAAGTCCGTGAAATTCATTCAAGGGATAATCTGGCTATTTTAGGTGTGTCCGGCCATGACTCGGGAGCTATTACCGCCAAGTTCTTAAAACGCGGCACAAATGATTTTCTTAAAAAACCTTTTGAGGTGGAAGAATTTTCATGGCGCGTGACTAATAATCTCAACGAGCTTGAAAGAATTCGCGGCATTAAGGATGCCTACAGCAAGGATACAGTTACCGGATTCTATAACCTTCCTTATTTTCTTGAAAATGGAAGGCCGATCTACTCATCCGGTTCCGGGACGGCAGAGGCTCCTGCCCTTGCTTACATTGCTCTGGATGAGGTTATGGAAGTTAATTCAAGGTATGGCTGGGATGCCGGAAGTCAGGCTCTGACAAGAGTAGCCGCGTTGCTGGAACAGCGTTCTCTGGGATGGATTTTGAGTGCCAGAAGCGGGAATGGTTTTTTTGTGATGGCTAATGATGGTCAGAAGTTGAAGGCTGAGCTTGAATCAGCTCAGGCTGCTGTGGCCAAATCAGCAATAAAGGTCGGAGATTCACGTTTCAATATTTCGGTTTCATGCGTCATGACATCCTCAACTTTTAAGAATCTGGATGAGGCTATGAGTAATCTTGCTGACAGGATTATAAAAGTTCAGGTCGGCGGTGGTGGCGGATTTGCTCTGGTTTAAAATGAAATTTTTTAATGTAAATAAAAATCCCGCTTTATTTAAAGCGGGATTTCAGATTGCTGACTAACCCCGTTTTTTTTAAAAGCGGGGTTTTATTACGCCCTATTTCTGTTCGATTTAGTTTGAAAAATTTAAATTTGGTCGATCAAATCCCAAGTTCGAAGCAAAACAGTGAACGGAACTCTCTTTGAAGGCAATAGTTTTAAAAATATCAGAAAATATGCGTCTAGCGCTTAGGATAAGCGCTATTTTCTTCATGTTTTGGCAGGCTGCGCAGAGGAGACTTTGTTCTTGAGCCTTCGAGAGGCCGCGCATTCTGGCATAGCGATGTCCGTGAAGCTCTTTTGCATCAGCAAAACTACGCTCAACGGTTTCTTTTCGACGTTTGTAA